>CAZTFD010000091.1:1138-6682 GCA_964612225.1 uncultured Thermoplasmata archaeon
GCTGCTGAGTACAGCTCGATCTTCCTGGTCGGAGTCGTGAACACGAGCCGATTCGGGACCTTGAACTTCAAGAATCCTTTCTTCTTGAGATCCTCGAATGTCCCCTCCAACCCCCTGCTCTTCGAGATCAGAGTCCTTGCGATCTTCTCGTCATCCTCGAATAGCTCCTTCTGGCTGAGCTTCATGGAACTTGCCAGTGCTCGGAACAGGTCACTGTTGCTCTTGGCCTCGCCCAGCGGCTCTATGGCTTTCTCGTTCAACGACAGGTACTGATGGAAATACGATGCATGGATGTCGAAGTGCTCGAAGAAGCTCGTTGCGGGCAGCACAATGTCTGCAAAGTCCGCGGTGTCGGTCTGGAATAAGTCGTGGACGACGGTGAAGATATCCTCGTTGCCAAACCCCTTTCGAACAAGTGACTGGTTGGGGAGAGTCGCTAGTGGGTTCGAATCATAGATGAATGCCATCTTGATCTTTCCAGTCTCGAGCGTCCTCCCGAGGTCCACCATGTTATGATAGACCTTCTTCCTGGACGTCAAGCTCCAGCCTTCCAGATAATCCTTATCGAAGTCATCCAGGTCCGTGGAATAGAAGAAGCCCCTATTCTCTCCTATGAGTGCGGGCAGCGCACTGATGGCCCTGATCATCTCTCCGCCGTTCTTGTTCCTCTGCATCCCGTAACCCATCATAATGCAGCTCGGTCGCAGAGAAACGTAGTCAGCGATGAAATCCTCCATGTCCCGCTTCGACAGTCCCGTGATCTTGGCCATCTCGTTGAGGTCCCATTTCTTCGATATCTCCACGAGCCTGTCAAACCCGGTCGTGTTCTTCCTGATGAAATCCTCGTGGTAGAGCTTGTTCTCTATTATGTGGTTGATGCAGCCTAGTGCCATTGCAGCATCCGCAGTCGGATTGATCTGGAGATGGGTTCCTATCTCCGCAGTAGCCGTCCTAATCGGATCGATGACATAGACCTTCGCGCCGTGCTTCTGCGCCTTCTTGATCATCTCGAATCCGTGCGGGGTGCTCCATGCTGGGTTCATTCCCCAGACCACGATGAGCCTGCACTTCTCGATCTCCTCCGGCAGCATCCCCAGGCTGGAGCCGTAGACGATCTTGAGCGCCCTGTCTCCGGCCCGCGAGCATATCGTATGGGTAATTCTGGAAGCACCTATGGCGTTGAAGAACCTGGTCGGGAAATCTTTCTGGACAAAGCCCATCGTCCCTGCGTAATCATACTGGAGGATCGAATCCGTCCCGTACTTCGCCGAACGTTGCCGTATCTCGTTCGCGATCTCGTCCAGAGCCTCCTGCCAAGATATCCTTCGGAACTTGCCCTCTCCCTTCTTGCCGACCCTTTTCAGGGGGTAAAGGATCCTCTGCTTCGAGTAGACATATTGCGTGAGGTTCTGTCCCTTGGGACACAAGAAACCCTGAGTGAATGGTTGTTTCTCGTTCGCCTCGATGGAGTGAAGCTTCCCATTCCTGACTCGGGTGACTATGGCACAGGTATCGTAGCAGTCTCTCGGGCAAGTGTTGAATATGTACAAATGGCGGCCCTCCGGGTCGAGATGCCTCTTGTCTGCGGTTGCATTACTGGAAGAGCCTACGGGGATTTATAAATTCCCCGGCCAGCATTCAACAGAAATCCGTAACGATTCCACGTTTATCATGCGACTTTGTTTGCTATTTGGGCTCAGGTTCGTCATATTCGTGAGGAAGGGAGGGCTCACTCCCAAGCCTGTTCCCAGAAATCTGCGCGGAACATCTCTGAGAGTCTCTTCCTCTTCCTGGCCGCGGGATCAGATGCTGGGTACCCCACGGTCATGCAAATCGGAACCTCCCGCTCCTTCGGGATGTTCAGGATCTGCTTCACCTTGTCGGGTTCGAAATCGCCAATCCAACAAGTACCGAGATCGAGTTCTACTGCTCGCAGGGATAGATGGTCGAGAGCGATCGTCATGTCGACAGTGGAGTAATAGGCGTCGGGCTCGGCGACCCCCACAAGAAAGGCTGAGCATCCGCCGACGAACTTCTGGTTCCCGCAGACGGGCACCAGTCTCCTCTTGGTCTCCTCGTCCGTGACGACTACAATGCTCCATCTCTGTCGGTTCATAGAAGACGGCGCGAGCCTCGCGGCATCCAGCAACTCCTCAATGACATCCTTCGGAATCTCCCTGTTCTCGTATCTTCTTATGCTCCGCCGTCCGTGAATCGCTTTAGTGACGTCCATGAAGTTGACCTACTTGACCATATCCCCGATGACTCTGTATTCGCCCCAGTAGAGCAGCATATCAGCCTTATCGTAGGTTGCGTCCTTCCTCGCCGCAACTATCTCACCGATGAACCATGTATGGTCCCCGGCATCGACCTCATTGACCTTGACGCACTCGATGTTGACCGGGCATTCGGCGATGAGAGGGGCGGAGATCTTCTGCGCCTTCTCCCTCGTCAGACCTGCTGCCTCGAACTTGTCGACGCGCCTTCCGGACTTGGTGCCGCAGATCTCGGTCTCCTTCAGAAGGTTCCTGTCTGGTATGTTGACAGCAAAATCCTTGCTCTCTTTGAACAGATGATGGCTGAACCGCTTGGGTCCGATTCCGACACCGATGTATGGCGGTCGGAATGAGAACACATGGCACATGGCCAATGTGATGATGTTGTCCTTCTCCCCGCCCACGGTTCCAAGGACCACTGGGAACCCAGAGAAGCAGTCCTCCGCGTCGTCAGCTGATATGCTTTGTTTCATATGCATCCGCATCCCCATACAATAATGGCTGCGCGATTGTGCCTATTCGCCAAGGAGCTTCTTGTAGTCGTCAGCGGACATGAGGGCAGACAGCTCGGCGGGATTGCTCATCTCGACGACAGCCACCCATCCCTGACCGTACGGGTCCTTGTTGAGGAGTTCGGGGGAATCGACCAACTTCCCGTTGGAGTCCTTTACGATGCCGGACACCGGAGAAAAGACTTCTGAGACGGTCTTGACGGACTCGACATTGCCAAGGACGTCTCCCACCTTCACCTCCTTGTCCGCAGCCGGCAGCTCCACGAAAACGATCTCCGTCAGCTCCGTCTGAGCGTGATCCGTGATGCCCACACGCGCCAACTTGCCCTCCACTTTGACCCACTCATGGTCCTTTGTGTACTTGAGGTCCGGCAGAACGACCGACATATCTGGCCTCCCGATTGCACGCGGGATGCCGTTATCCGAATTTATACCTTCTCCCTTGACGGGCGACGGGTCGCAACTCGAGATGAAGTGGCAATCCTCCGAGCGACAGCAAGAATTATCTACGGTCAACCTGATGCGCGCAACACGGTGAGTTTCGTGATTGACCAGCAAGCAATGAAATTCCTCGAAGAGCTGACCAACAGTTTCGGCCCGTCAGGCTTTGAAAGGGAACCATCAAGGATCGTCAAGAGATATGTGTCGAAGTATTCCGACAAAGTCTACACGGACAAGCTCGGCTCAGTGATGTTCAGCAAGAGAGGAACGTCTGATAGCCCGGTCGTCTTGCTCCCTGGACACGTCGATGAGGTGGGATTCATAATCTCGTCGATAAACAAGCACGGATTCCTCACGTTCAATCCTCTCGGTGGCTGGTTCGATCAGGTTCTTTTGGGCCAGAGGGTCCTTATCAAGACTGACAAGAGCATCCTACCAGGCGTGATCGCGTCGAAGCCGCCTCACCTGCTCCCGCAAGAGGAGCGGTCGAAGGTCGTTGTGAAAGAGAAGATGTTCATAGACATCGGGGCTTCGAACGAGGAGGAAGCGAAGTCCATGGGGGTCAGGATCGGCAACCCGGTCATCCCCGATTCGCATTTCTCGACCATGGAGAAGAAGGTCTTCAAAGATGGTAAGAGGAAGGGATCAGACACGATCGCCATCGGGAAGGCCTTCGATGACAGGATCGGTGCGTGGACTGCCGCGGAGACGGTCAGAATGCTGTCAGAGAAGAACATCAAGCATCCGAACATGGTTGTAGGGGCGGCCACGACGCAGGAGGAAGTCGGCCTCAGAGGAGCGCGCACGACAGCCTTCGTCGTGAAGCCCGATGTCTGCCTCACACTCGAAGTCGATATCTCCGGCGACGTCCCTGGTATCGAGCCGAACGAGGCGCCCACTAAGATGGGGCACGGGCCTTCCGTCACGACTTACGACAGTTCCATGGTCCCGAACCAAGGACTTGTGGACCTGGTGATCGAGACTGCGGAGAAGCGCAAGATCCCTTACCAACTATCGCAGATCGCAAGAGGAGGTACCGACGCAGGAGTCATCCACATCGCCAATGCTGGCTGTCCGAGCATCGTCATTGGCGTCCCCACTAGGCATATCCACTCGCATGTCGGATTGTTCAGCATGGCCGATGCCGAGAACTGCGTGAAGTTGATCATCGAGCTCGTCAAGGTACTTGACAAGAAGACAGTAGATGCTTTCACCGAGGTATGAGTCAAAGATGGCCCGGATGTCGTACTCGCTCGATCCCGTACTGCTGAAAGACCTGACAGAGGCCAAGGCTGCCCTTGCGAGACACGGAATCGTGATCATCAGGGGAGTGGAGACCGACCTCGAGCCTGCAATCATGGCTGAGGTCAAGGACTCGATGGCGTCATCCCCCAAGAAGCTCGCGCAGCTCAAAGATGAGGATCTGGACAGATATGTGGAGTCGATACGCGAAGCTGCGATGGGATCGGCAGATGAGCTCAAGGATCTGTACACGCGGTTGCTTACGAAGCTTGGAACCGAGTTCTTGGGGGAGCTGGTCAAGGAGCTTGAAGGGATCGACCAGCTTTTCAAATGGGAGAGGATCTCGAGATCCGTGCAACCCGTGAATGAGCTCCTTGAGGAGAGAGGGTTCCGTTCTGTAGCGCTGACTGGACCGGAGGCACTATCTGAAGCGTTCAAGGTCGAGCTGGAGCAGAAATGGAACGCTGCCTTCACCAGATTCAAATTGCTGGCGGAGCAGGGTGCCGAGGAGATCAGGCGTCAGGAAGATGAAGAGGCAAAGCGCCCGCCAGCAGCCGAATCGAAGAAGGGTCGCAAGAAGGTGTAGGTGTGGCAGTCCTATCAGACTCGGACATCCTGACCATGCTCTCCGAGGGCAGTCTCGCGATCGAGGGATTCACTGAGAAGAACCTCACGCCGAACGGTTATGATGTGACCATCGAGGAGATATGGCTACCTTCCGTCGATGAGAGGTTCAAGGACGGGACCGTCAGGGTTCCCGGCAACACATGGTTCGTCATCGGCACCAAGGAGTACCTCGCGCTACCGCTCACTCTCGTGGCCGAGATATGGATAAGGACAACATGGGCCCGCAAAGGCATATTGTCTTCTTTTGGCAGAATAGACGCTGGATTCAATGGTAACTTGACCTTTTCCGCATTCAATGCATCCATGAAGGATGTGGAGGTACCCATAGGCGAGAGGTTCGCGCAAGTAGTGTTCGAGGAGCTGCGCTCGCCCCCCAAGAAGAGCTACAAAGAACGGTCGGGGAACTACCACGGACAGAGAGGCATAACGTTGTCCCCCAAGAAGGA
>CAZTFD010000092.1:0-6677 GCA_964612225.1 uncultured Thermoplasmata archaeon
CAGCCACGAGTTTCGCGATCGTCTCGTTGACCTTGCTCCCGAAGCAGCAGTTGATGACTATGACCCCGACCCCTTGCTCGACGGTCACGAGCTTGTCTGTCGGGAGAACGTGCCCCCCCTGGCCTTTGATCCAGGTCAGAAGCTCCTTCTTCGCGTTCTCGTCTCCTGGGTAGATGTCGAGCTCCAACAACCGCCTCATCGCTCCGACCTCTTGGGCGACCTCGTAGGGGACCGGGATCTCTTCGCCTACCCAGGATGGCGTTGCAGCCAGCTCCCTCACCTGCTCTACAATGACCTCATCCTCAGACACTTCCACGACGCGCCAGGTCCTCCCTCTCGTCACGAACGTCGAATACGGTTCAGCGTATGTGGCAACGAAGCTCTCGTCAAGCGTGCCTATGATGCTTCTGGAGGAGACGTCTCTTATCCTGTAGGTCCTCTCGTCCGGGATCATCGAGATGTTGTCGTAGAAGTGCTTCATGCCGGTGGTTTTCTTGCGGAAGCAAGTCTCGTCGTTCCAGAGGACGTGCAGCTCGCCAAGTAACGTGACGACGTCATCGAAATCCTTCTTCAGCAGGTTCCTGAACGGGTAAGCTCTTCTCACGGTTGTATACGCCCATTCCTTGTCCACCCTCGGCTCTGTCAGCGTCATGGCCACGAGCTGGTTCGCGAGGACGCTGAGCGGGTTGTCTCTGATTCTGAACTTCTCTAGCTCCTCTATCATCGCCCTGCGCGCGATGACGAGGCTCTCGGCTATCTCACCAGGCTCCGTGGCGACGACCTTGCCCAGTGAGATCTCGCCGATCCTGTGTCCCGACCTTCCGATCCGCTGGATCAGTCTCGTTACCTGCCTCGGGGAATTGAACTGAATCGCGAAATCGGCGCTGCCGACATCGATGCCGAGTTCGAGAGAGGAGGTACAGATGAGCGCCTTCAACTTCTCTGATTTGAACTCGTCCTCCATCTGTACCCTGATTTCCTTGGATAGGGATCCGTGGTGAACTCCGATCTTGAAATCCTCGTCCCAGAGATGATATCTGATGCCGAGAGCCTCAGCGGAGTCTCTGGTGTTCACGAAGAACAGGGTCGATCGATGTCCCTCGATCAACTCCTTGCACCGCTTCATGCACGCAATGTGCTTAAGGTCCGTCTGGAGTCTGTTCGCCAGCTGCTTGTCTTGATCGTCTTCGGCGGGGCTCTCCACACCGATTCGCATATCCTTGACGGCGGAAACCGTCAGAGTGGAAATCGTCCTCCCGACTCCTGCGAGGTAATTGGAGACCTCGTCCACCGATCCGACCGTCGCTGAGAGACCGATCCTCTGGAACTCGCCCGAGACTCGAACGAGCCTCTCGAGCGCAATTGCGAGTTGTGCACCCCTCTCGTCCTCAGCGAGCTCGTGTATCTCGTCGATGACCACATGCTTGACGCTCGCAAGATGTTGTCTTAGTATCCTGCCAGTGAACATGATCTGTAGCGTTTCCGGAGTGGTGATGAGTATGTCAGGCGGGCTCTTCGACTGCGCGACTCGCTCCGATTGGGACGTGTCGCCGTGCCTCACTGCGACCTTCAACTCGACCGCTTCCCCGAACTCCTTGAGTCGCCTGAGCAGATCCCTGTTCAGCGCGCGCAGGGGTGTGACATAGATGCACCTTATTCCTCGCCTTGGTGTGCTGGCGAGCAAATGCAGAATCGGCAACATGGCCGCCTCTGTCTTGCCGATGCCCGTAGGTGCAACAAGAAGCACATGATGGCCCGAAAGGATAGCGGGGATCGCCTTGCTCTGGGGCTCGGTTGGCTCCTTTATTCCTCGTCTCTCCAGAAGCTCCTGCAGCCTCTTATCGAGAAGAGCAAACGTGTTCATGCGCCCTTCACAGAGCCTGGCCAGCGTATAAAACCTTTCGACGGGCAGTCGGATGTGACCCAGCAATTGCTTTATCCTCACGAGCCTTTCAGTGCATCGATACGATGGCCGAGATCAAGGCGGTGAAGGCAAGGGAGATTCTCGACTCGAGGGGGAACCCAACTGTCGAGGTCGATGTTGTCCTGAGCAACGGCAAGATCGGACGGGCGTCAGTCCCCTCCGGTGCATCGACAGGCTCGAAGGAGTGCGTCGAGCTCAGGGACGGCGACATGAGCAGGTACTTCGGTAAGGGAGTACAGAAAGCGATAGCGAATGTCAACAGGAAGCTCGCTCCGAAGATTATTGGCATGGCTCCGTCGGATCAGAATGCGATCGACCGCCTGATGCTCAAATTGGACGGGACCCAGGATAAGTCGAAGATCGGTGCCAATGCCATTCTGGGCACCTCGCTCGCAGTAGCACATGCCGCCGCTCTTGACGCCGGAGTACCGCTGTACAAGTACCTCGGTGGGACCAATGCGCGTGTCCTGCCAGTACCCATGATGAACATCCTCAACGGGGGCGCGCACGCCGACAACAATCTCGATTTCCAGGAGTTCATGGTAGTCCCGTGCGGGAGGAACTTCCGAGAATCGCTGAGGCAGGGAGCGGAAGTGTTCCATTCCCTCAAGACCAGACTGAAGAAGCTGGGTCTGAGCACTGCTGTCGGGGACGAAGGGGGCTTTGCTCCGAAGCTCGGTTCCAACAGACAAGCACTGGAGCTCATCGTGGAAGCCGCTGAGGACGCCGGTCTCAAGCCTGGCAGAGATGTGTTCCTGTCGATGGATCCTGCCGCGAGCGAGTTCTACGATGGCTCGAAATACGTATTCAAGAAAGGATCGATGGAGGAGCTGACATCCGATGAGATGGTGGACCTCTACGCGGACCTGTGCAAGGAATTCCCCATCGCCTCCATAGAAGACGCAATGTCCGAGGAAGACTGGCTCGGCTGGAAAGGCATCACTGCAAGGCTGGGAAAGAAGATTCAGCTAGTGGGAGATGACCTGTTCGTCACCAACAAGAGGATCCTCGCGAAAGGCGTGAAGCAAGGTGTGGCAAACGCCATACTGATCAAGGTGAACCAGATCGGTTCTCTGACCGAGACGCTCGACACAATGAAGTTCGCCTACAAGTCTCACTACAACTGCGTAGTGTCGCACAGGTCTGGGGAGACTGAGGACACGTCGATCAGCGACATCAGCGTGGCCACGAACGCGGGGCAGATCAAGACTGGCGCGCCGTCGAGAGGGGAACGGACGGCGAAGTATAACAGGCTCCTCAGAATTGAGGAGGACCTCGGTGGGAAGGCGAGGTATCCTGGGAGGAGCGCCTTCTCAAGACACTAGGTTCTAATTGTGATTCTTCACCAGGCCAGTAGTGCGGCGTTCCATCAAGGCTTTGCATCTGCCGAGTTTGTACGCTGTTTCAACCTGTCGTCAGAGTCATTTGACTCTATTATTGACTAATTATTGGGCATTTGACCAATTGAAAAGTCAAGTATGCGACAAGTAGTCAGTTCAGCGTCCAATAACAGACACAATGGTAATAATACCTCTTCCTCATTTCCCTGATGCAGGCAGGGAGAACTCGTGGCACTGTTTCGAGAAGCAAGCGGATTCGTTCTGAGAGTCGCTTATCGCTCGCCCCAGTCTCCTCTTCTTGTTCAATGCTCGAGAGGCCTGCAGAGTCTCGGGCATAGGGAACCGTGGTAGCAACCCGACCGAGGCCTGGGATTGTCGGGTTGACCGATTCGGTTGTAGGTGGTGTTGTAGTTGATCACTAAGAGTGGATGCGACAAAGGAGTTCGATCGTGCGGGAGTATAGGGGCAGCAGGGACCATCTTCCAAGCTCACGCTGAGACACACAGTCCTACTCTCGGTGATATCTGCATTGTCGACACGACATGCCGCGATGGCGAGCAAATGCCTGGCATCTCGTTCACGACGGACGAGAAACTGGTGATTGCCAAGAAGCTCGAGCTGATGGGGATCGAGCAGCTCGAGACGTTCGCGACCTACAACGACAGCGACAGGAAGACCGCTGAACTGCTGAACGATGCAACGAGCAGGATGTCGATTATGGGATGGAACAGGATGGTCAAGGCCGATATTGCGGATTCCATCGAGCATGGTGTGGACGCGGTCTCGATATCCACGGACACCTCGGACATGGCCCTCGAACAGAAGCTAAAGATCACTCGCGCGCAACAGCTTGACAAGATCGCCGATTGCGTTAGCTTCGCGAAAGGCAAGGGCGTCTACGTATGCTTCAACGCTGGAGACGCCACGCGCACATCGATAGACTATTTGATCGAGTTCGCATCTGCGGGGAAGAAGGCCGGTGGGGACAGGTTCAGGATCTGTGACACGGTCGGAGTCCTCACGCCCGCGAAGTCGAAGAGGCTGATCCACTCGATAATGTCGGCAGTCGACATCGACGTGGAATTCCATGCGCACAACGACTACGGCCTTGCGGTCGCGAACGCGCTTGCTGCGTGCGAAGCCGCAGCCGAGTTCAAAGACAGGAAGCTCTGGGTCTCGACCACGGTCAACGGTCTAGGCGAGAGGGCCGGGAACGTTTCCCTCGAGGTGTTCGTGATGAACCTCCACAGTCACTACGGGATCGAGAAATACAACACGGAGCACATCCTCCCACTCTGCAAGCATGTTGAGAAGGCATCCGGCTTGGGCATTCCGCTCAATCACCCCATAGTTGGGGAGAACATGTTCACCCACAAGTCGGGGATACACGTCGACGGCATACTGAAGAACCCGAGTCTGTACGAGGCTTTCGACCCGGGCAAACTGGGAATCACTAGGAAGATCGCTCTTGGCAAGCACTCTGGGAGGGCCTCGATCAAGCACAAGCTCGACCAGCTGGGACTCTCAGCATCCCCTGACGCGATGGAGACCATGAGAATGGAGGTCAGCCGGATAGGTGAGATCAGCAAGAAGAACCTGACGGATGATGAGTTCATGGCGATCTTCCATGCTGTGTCAGGAAGCCATGTCGCAACGACGGATTCCACGATTGCTCGTGGCTTGAAGAGGAGTTGACGGATGGATCAAACGATTGCCGAGAAAGTGCTGTCCTCGCACTCAGGAGCTGAATGCAAGGTCGGTGACATTGTCGTCGCCTCGGTCGACTTCTGCATGTCCCAGGATGGTACGTCTACCATGATGATCAGGGAGCTCGAGAACCTTGGTTTCTCAGCTCCCAAGACAAAGCGGGGCATGGCGATCGTCATCGACCACAACTCTCCGTGCCCATCGGTCGATGTCGCCAAGATACACTCCAGAATCAGGGAATTCGCCCGGACTAAGTCCATCCCGATCCACGATGTGGGGGATGGAGTCTGCCACCAAGTCGTGCCCGAGAGCGGTCACGTGTTGCCAGGTGATCTCGTGGTTGGCGCAGACTCTCACACATGCACATACGGTGCCCTGAATGCGTGCTCGACCGGGCTAGGCTCTGCTGATGTGGCCGCGGCTGCCTTCACTGGAAAGCTGTGGTTCAAGGTCCCCGGGAGCATTTCCATCAAGGTCGACGGAGAATTTGCGGACCGCGTCGGAGCGAAGGATCTTGCCCTAAACGTCATAGGTTCTCTGAGGGCCGATGGGGCGACCTACAAATCGGTCGAGTTCTCAGGCGAAGCGATTGATTGGCTCAACATGGATGGAAGATTCACGATAGCGAACATGGCCGTCGAGATGGGGGCCAAGTTCTGTCCCTTCGGATTCGACTCGAAGGCCGCGGAATGGCTCTCCCAACGCGGTCTTCGGGCCGGTAGTGCTGTCGCGAGCGACGACGGCGCCACTTACGAGAAGGCCTTCGAGTTCAATGCATCTGACATCGTACCGAAGGTGGCGAAACCTCACTCTGTGGACAATGTCGTGGACGTTTCAGACCTCAGAGGCTTGGCGGTCCAGCAGGCCTTCCTCGGAACATGCACCAACGGACGGATCAGCGATCTCGAGGCGGCTGCACGAGTATTGAAAGGTCATCAGATAAAGACAGGCACCAGGATGATCATTGCTCCCGCCTCCAGAAGCACTCTCCTCAGCGCGATGGACGGAGGAATCATATCTCAGTTCCTGAAGGCCGGTGCAACGGTAGTTGCGCCTGGCTGCGGTCCCTGTGTCGGAACCCATGCCGGGATTCCATCTGACGGCGAGAACGTCATCTCGACCGCCAATAGGAATTTCAAGGGACGCATGGGGAACAACAAAGATGTGGGGATATACCTGGCATCACCGGAAACCGTTGCCGCATCCGCAATCAAAGGCGAGATCACTGACCCGCGGGATATCTAAGGAGGAGATGCGATGAAATTGACTGGGAAAGCACACAGGTTCGTCCCCAATGACGACATAAACACGGACTACATCATCTCAGGAAGATACAAATTCAAGATCGATGACATGAACGAGCTGGCAAAGCATGTCATGGAGGATATTGATCCGGAGTTCGCTTCGAAGGTCTCCAAGGGAGACTTCGTGGTTGCGGGCAGGAACTTCGGGTGTGGTTCAAGCAGGGAGCAGGCACCGCGGGCTCTGAAGGCAGCCGGAGTTGCAGCAGTGCTCGCTGAGTCGTACGCGCGCATATTCTACAGGAGCTCCTTCAATATTGGTCTTCCATTGATCGAATGCGATACTGGATGGATAGCCGAAGGCGATGAAATTGTGGTGGACCTTGACAAGAGTGAGATCGCCAACGCGTCGACTGGGCGTTCAACCGCAACATCCGCTATCCCAAGGACAATGCAAGTTCTGCT
>CAZTFD010000093.1:0-6646 GCA_964612225.1 uncultured Thermoplasmata archaeon
GACGGCGCGAACCTGAACGCCATCATGGGCAAGACATCACCTGGGAAGATGGACTTCGACATCGTCCACTTCAACCTTCACAAGACCTTTGCCACTCCTCACGGAGGAGGCGGTCCCGGCGCGGGACCGGTCGGAGTCAAGCAGATGCTGGAGGAGTACTTGCCCGTCCCGAGGATTATCGAAAGCAAGGGAATTTACTCGCTAGACAGCGATAAGCCAAAGAGCATAGGCAAGGTCCGGGCGTTCTTCGGCAACTATGCGGTCCTCGTCAGGGCTTATGCATACATCAAGATGCAGGGAGGCAAGGGACTTGTGTCCGTGTCCGAAAACGCAGTCCTGAACTCCAACTACCTGAAGGAGAGGTTGAAGGGCAGCTTCGAGATGCCCTACGACCCGCTTCGGAAGCACGAGTTCGTCCTGAGCGGGAGACCTTTGAAGGCGAAAGGTCTCAGGACCCTAGATTTCGCGAAGAGACTCCTCGACTACGGGTTCCACGCTCCGACGATCTACTTCCCAATCATCGTGGACGAGGCCATCATGATCGAGCCCACGGAGACGGAATCCAGGCAGACGCTGGACGCGTTCGTCGACGCGTGCGAAGCGATACTGAGGGAGGACCCTGAGCTCCTGCATTCTGCTCCCCGGAATACTGCACGAAGAAGGCTGGACGAGGCGAAGGCCGCTAGGGACATGATCTTCAGCTGGCGCGCCTACGAGAAGAAACTCCAGGGCAACGCGGGCGAGCAGTGAGCATCAGCGCTTGAACCTGGCACTGATGAGCGTCCTGGTGCTCGTGATCCCAGGAATAGTGCGTATCTTTCCCAGGACATCGTCGCAGAGAACATCGTAGTCCTTCGTCTCCATGCGGACTATCATATCGAACTGGCCGAACAGCTGGTGGACCTCCGAGAGACCTGGCAGCTTGCGCAGATGCTCTAGGACCGAGCCTTCCTTGCCTGTTGCGGTTGTTATCAATACGTAGGCCACGACCAGTCGAATCACCTGAATTGGCATGTAACGTGCTCTTGCCCTACTTATAACCTATCGGAGCAGGCCAGCTGGGAGAATCCGATGTGAATGATTATTTATGCTCATCCCCCAATCCGATGGCGACCTTATGACAGGCTTCGTTGTGATCGAGGGAATAGACGGCTGCGGGAAGTCATCCGTTGCTAGAATCGTTTCCGAGAAGATCGGCAAGCGGGCAGTGCTCACGAGAGAACCGACCGAATCCTGGATCGGCAAGGCAGTCAGAAAGGGCGACAAGCACAAGGTCAGCCCATACACGGATGCGCTGTTGTTCATGGCCGATAGGGCTCAGCACACCATCTGGATCTCCGAGCAGATCAAGAAGGGAATGCTTGTGATCTCCGACAGATACTATCATTCCACCGTGGCGTATCAAGCGGCGTACCTGAAGGACAAGTTCGAAGGGGATGCATTCAAGTGGCTTCTTGAGGCAAATGAGAGGATATCGCTGCATCCCGACCTAACCGTACTACTGGTCATACCCCCGGATGCCGCGCTCGAGCGCATAAGAGGCACTAGAGCCAAGCTGTCGCGGTTCGAGAAGCTGGACTTCCTGACGGAAGTCCACGGCAACTATCTGAAGCTCGCACGGAAGGACCGCTCGATCGTGAAGGTCGATGCCACGAAGGACCTCGATTCGGTGGTCGAGACGGTACTACGACTCGTCAGAGAGAGGAAGCTTTAAGCGTATGGGAAATCTCATTGGTGATGCAATGCACCCAGCAGACCATCTGAGAGGATCTAAGAGCGACAAGCTCAGGGGACGGAAGATCGTCCTAGGCGTCACGGGCAGCATCGCTGCCGTGGAGACCGTGAAGCTATGCAGGGAGCTGATCAGAAACGGAGCCGAAGTCCACGCTGTGATGTCCAAGGACGCGCAGGTCATCATTCATCCGTGGGCGCTCGAGTTCGCGACCGGCAGGCCAGTCATCACCCAGATAGACGGCGGAGTCCAGCATGTCGCCTTGTGCGGTGATGTGCCGGACAGAGCGGACCTACTCCTGATAGCTCCCGCAACGGCCAACACGATCTCGAAGATGGCCCACGGGATCGATGACACACCAGTCACGACGATGGCGACCACCGCCATCGGGGGCGGGATGCCTGTCATGGTCGTCCCCGCGATGCATGGATCAATGATGAAGCACGAGATTGTGAACGAGAACATCAGGAAGCTCGAGAAGTTGGGAGTTGTCTTCCTGAAGTCGAAGATGGAGGAATCGAAGGCGAAGATGCCCTCCATTGACTATGTCGTCTCTTCTGTCATCGCAGCAATCGGGAAACGGGACCTAGTGGGAAGGAAAGTGCTCGTTATCGCAGGAGCCACCGAGGAGCCCCTTGATGATATTCGCGTGGTCACGAACAAGAGCTCAGGCGAGACCGGAGTGGAGCTAGCCCGAGCCGCACACGAGCGGGGCGCCAGGGTCGAGCTCCTGATGGGCAGATGCGACACTGCACTTCCGGAACACATCGACACCGTCAGGTTTACTTCATTCAGTGATCTATCCAAGCGGCTCAAGGGCAGGAGATATGACATCGTGTTCTTCCCAGCAGCGGTCTCCGATTACTCTCCGGCCAAGATACCAGGGAAGATCCCCTCGAATGAGAAGAGCATGACGATCCGGCTCAACAGAAATCCAAAGCTCATAGACACGATCAAGGCGAAGATGGTAGTGGGATTCAAGGCACAGGCGCGCGTGGACGATGAAGATTTGGTCAAGGACGCATTGGCCCTCATGAAGCGCTCAAGGTGCCACCTGGTCGTCGCCAACAAGGTCGAGAATGTCAAGAGAGGGAAGACGCGGGTCGTCCTGGTCAAGAAGGGCGAAGAACCAGAGCACCTCGAGGGCACCAAGTTCCAGGTAGCGGACATGATCATAGACAAGGTCGTCAGGATGATTGGATGATTGCCAAGGCGTTCTGCCCTGGGCACATCACCGGCTTCTTCCAGATCTGCGAGACAGAGGATCCGCTGTCGACAGGCTCCCGAGGGGCTGGATTATGTCTCTCTTTGGGGGCTACTTCGAAGATCTGGGTATCCGATTCACAAAGACAGACCATCGAAGTCCTGATTGATGGCAAGAAGTCGAGGGCGGAGGTGACCAGGACTGCTCTTCGGCATTTGCTGGGCAAGGACAAACTCAAGATCGAGGTATCCACTAATCTGGACCTGCCACAGAGCCAAGGGTTCGGCATGAGCGCCGCTGGTTCTCTCTCAGCTTCGTTGGCACTCACAGATGTTCTGGGAATGAAGAGGCAGGAGGCATTCGAGGCGGCACACATCGCTGAGATCGTATGCAAGTGCGGGTTAGGGGATGTCTCAGCGATCCACAAAGGCGGAGTAACGATCCGGAAGAAGCCTGGCCTACCTCCGATCGGTGAAGTGACACGTATCGACGGTACCCCGGAGGTCGTCCTAGCAGTCGTCGGAAAGAGGTTGCTCACCAGGAGTGTCCTTTCAGACCCGATGAAGCGGAAAGCAATCAACGAGTACGGCTCCAAGAGAGTCGACGAGCTGGTAGCCGACCCCACAGTGAGTAGAATGATGGAGCTGTCCGCCTCGTTCGCGGTCGAATCTGGCTTGGCATCGAAGCGGGTGATGGAGGCGATGCACGCTGCCTCCAAGCTGGGACTGGCGAGCATGTCGATGCTTGGCAGCTCTGTGTTCGCGATCGGTGACAAGAAGGGACTTGCGACCGTCCTATCAGACTATGGCGAGGTCTGGGCCTGCAAGGTGGATGTCAAAGGACCTCGGATGATCTAGCGTTGCAGTTGCCCTTGGATCTTTGGGGCGTTGCTTGCCGTCTTGATGATCACGGACTAAGGGCATTCACTCGAACAATGTGAAAAGCCGGTCGTCTCCACCCACATCGAAGAGCCCTATCCTGGCTCCACTGTCCAGCCATCCATGAGCGTAGTTGATGCACGCGAATGCGTTCACGAGGTCTCCCTTGTGCGAGAAGTCCTTGGCGTCTTCGAAGTACGCCTTGGCCATCTTGAGGAAATCATCCGCGAGCTTTCTGTTGAACGACTTTTCCGGCGCAGCGATCTTCAGCTTGCCCATAGCTTCGGAGGTCAGAGCGATGTACCGTTCGACCCGCTCCTCCGTGATAATGACACCCTTGGAGGCCATATCTACATCCTTCTGGACGGGATGACCTCTACGCTCTCTCCGCCGTGCTTCGACTCCCTGGGCCTTATTTCGACTAGCAACGGCATCGAGACCCCGCCGCCGGTGATGATTGCCGTTCCTATGGGCAGCCTCTGGATCTCCTCCTCCATGCCCACGGTCAGGCCTTCGATCGAAGCCGCGATGGCTTTCAAGTCGTTCGGGTTCGTGACCTTCAGGATTATCTGAGTGTTGCATTGGCTCAGAACGTTCTTGTCTACTTTGGCCGCTCTCTGAGTGATGATCATCAGCCCGAGGCCGAACTTCCTGCCCTCGGATGCGATGGTCCTGAACACCTTGGAGCACGCGACTATCCCGGATTGAGGGCAGAAATTGTGCGCCTCCTCGACCACCAGCATCATGGGCGGTATCTTCCCGACCTTGCGGAGCTCGAACAGGGTGTTCCCTATCCTGTTGACTATCAGCTCCTGGATGTCGGGTGGAGTCCCTCTAAGGTTGATGATTGTGCACTTGCCTTTCTGTATGAGCTCGTCTATCTTGGTGCCCTGGTCCGCGAACACCTCGATCTCGTTCAAATACTCGAGTTCGTTTATGAGCGTGGCGCACGAAGGTTCAGCGTTTGCCTCGAGGACCGCGATGATGTCGTTTATCGAGTAGTTGCCCTTGGTTTCCTTGAGGGCGTCCACTGCCTTCCTGAGCATCGTGAGGAACGACCTCACATTCTTGATGTTCGTTAGACCCAGTATCTCCCTGGCGTCCAGGTTATGTAGAGTGAACTTGAGAGGCTTCGCCCCCTTGTTGATGTTCGTGTCGGTGGCGAACTCCACGATCTTGTCATCGTAGCCTTTGGGAGAGACCCCGAAGTCCCGGGTGGTCTTCTTGACAGTCCCCTTGTGCTTCATGGTGCAGTATTCGCCGTGAGGGTCCAGGACACAGACGGTCACATTATGCTTCATCAGTTCCTCGATCAGAGCGCCGGAACAGTACGACTTGCCACCACCGGTCTTGCTCAGGATGCTGACGTGCTTCTGCACCATCGTGTTGATGTCCAGCTCGACCCTGATGGCATGACCCGATAGAAGTCCTATGTACGCGCCCGTGTCGGTGTGCTCCTCGAGGCCGACTATCTTGCATATGAGTTCCTCCTTGGCCCGGAAGATGACCTCCCCGGCCTTCAGGGGGGTTCTTGGCACCTGCAGAAGATTCCTCTCATCCCTGTAGCCGACCACCGAGATGACGGCGGTCTCCTTCTCATCTATGCTCACGGGCGTTCCCTGCGCCATCACCTCGACGCCCTCGATCGTGAAGTCGGTCTTCCTGACTATCTCGGAGACCTGTCCTAGAATCCAACCGTTGATCTCGTGCTTTACCTGCACGTACTCCATCTTCTCCAGAGGCCCCGTCACGCCACAGTTGAAGGTGAGCGTGCCCACGTTGCCATAGATCATGCCGACGGACTCCAGCCCTTCGGGCGTGACCTTTCTCTTCGAGAGTAATCTTGGTTTGTGCGGCTCATGCGGTGCTTCCGGGACCGTCCCGGGCATGCTCTGGACCTGTACCCCTGAAGAGGATGGGTACGACTGGTCGATGATCTCGTTCAACTGCATCCCATCGCTGTTCCGTAATATATGTAACAAGTGTATAAATGTTTTCGCACCGGGTTTGGGGCATTTCTGAGCCGTGAAGATATTAAAGAAGAGACATCATTCCCCGCACCACAGGTAACATGTTCGTCGTCGGGGGGTCGGCATCGCAGCTCCTATCAAAGGAGCTGGCGAAGAGTCTGAAGGCAAAGCTCGCCAAAGTAGAGATCAAGAGGTTCCCCGATGACGAGTGCTATGTAAGGGTGGATGAGGACCTGGACGACCAGGAAGTCTGCCGGGTGCAGACATCATGGCCGGACAGGAATATCGTGGAGCTGCTGTTGCTCCAGGACGCGATCAAGGAATTCGATGTCGATTCCCTCACGACAGTCGTACCTTACTTCGGCTACGCCCGCCAGGACAAGCAGTTCAAACCTGGGGAGCCGATAAGCGCGCGCGCAATCGCGCGTCTCATCCAGATGAACACGGACGAGTTCATCACCGTGGACGTGCACGCTCCCAGCGTGATCGATTGGTTCGAGGGCAAATCAGCCAAGAACGTGGCAGCATACCCGGAGATTGGGAAGTATCTCAAGGGCAAGGGCATCGAGCTCATCCTGTCGCCGGACGAGGGAAGGGCTGACAACGCGAAGCGTGTTGCTGATGTCGTAAATTGCGAGGCGGATTTTCTCGTTAAGGAGCGCTTGGACGGGGACACCGTCAAGATGACGCCAAAGCGGCTGGATGTCAAGGGCAAGAAAGTCGCTATTGTGGATGACATCATCTCTACCGGAGGAACCATTGTCAAAGCGGCCGAGCAGCTCAGAAAGCAAGGTGCGGCCAAGATCTATGCCGTTTGCACCCACGGAGTTTTCGCAGGCAATGCAATACCCAAGCTGGAGGC
>CAZTFD010000094.1:0-6645 GCA_964612225.1 uncultured Thermoplasmata archaeon
CTCTTTGAAGTCTTCGAGGATCTTGTGTTTCAAGATGATGCTCTTTCGGACGATTTCCTCTTCTTCCGGTCTGTATCCAGTGAGGGATTCCACGGTTACTCGGTCAGATCCTTCGGTGAACATAGACACCCCCGTCTTCCGAAAGGCAAAGGTAGCGGCCATCACATCGGAGACTTTCTGGAGCACGGACTCGATGTCGTCGATCCGCAAGACGCTCTGGAGTAGCTCAAGAAGCTGAAGTATCCTGGTAGTCTTGACCTCGTTCTCGATCAGGAGATCGTTGGCCTGCTTGAACATCTTAGAGTTCTCGATGGCGACAGCCGCGATCCCAGCAAAAAGCTCAGTCACCTCCACAGTCTCCAAGGACGGGAGCTTCCCATCCAGCGGATAGTCTACCTGGAGATATCCTATGAGATTGCCTCTCCGATTGAGCAGCATGAAGTACAGCAGGTCAAGCTCATGCCACGAATCCGGAGATTCACGAGAGAGCCTCGCGAGGTCCTTATCGCGAACGTTCACAAAGCTCTCCATTGTGCCGGTCGCCTTCTCGACCGGAATGAAGTACGCTATCTTTGAGACTCTGCAATCCTCCTTGAAATCTGCGACAATCTCATCGCGTAGGAATGCCTGAGTATTGTTCCTGATCTCAGCTTCCTCGTCACGCGTGTAGCCTGCCATTGCATGATCTGTGAAGATGCCTCGCGCGTCATCCAATATCGAGATGCTGACGAGACGAAATCCGAATATCTCTTTTACAGATTCCGCGATCCTCTGCAACAGGGCGCTGATGTCTTCGACATTCAAGAGCCCCGTTGTGAGCTCAAAACACCGGGACAGGCTCTGCATCCTCCGGTCGGTCACATCCGTCGGCTTCGAGAGGAGCGTTGGTGCCTGAGTCATCTTGCAGCGTATATGGAGAAACCGTTGATAAAAGGCTTTGCGGGGGTGATCAGACTGGGTAGAGCGTCTCAGCCAAGTTCTTAACTAGCCAATTCCATCTGGCCCTCGAGACAATGAACGTGCACATCACTGTAGACATGGAAGGTATCGCGGTCTTGGCCCACGACATTCAAGCGGACCAGAAAGGCACTGATTACGACCGTATGAGAGAGATCATGACTGGTGAGGCTCAAGCGGCGGTTGAGGGAGCCAGGGACGCGGGCGCGGAGAGAATCGTCGTCTGCGACGCGCATGATACAGGCAGGAACCTCCTCGTCGAGAAGATGGATCCCGACATCGAGGTGATCCAAGGATCTCCCTACGATCTGGGGATGATGTCTGGCATGTCCTCCGAAATGGATGCGGCGTTCCAGATCGGATATCACTCAATGCGCCACACGCATGCAGGCGTGCTCGGGCACACATACACGTACGACATTGCAGCATTGAGATTGAACGGGAAGCTCGTGGGCGAAACTGGCCTTAGCGCCGCGATTGCGGGTCACTTCGGCGTACCGGTCGTTTTGGTCTCGGGCGACGCACACGCTGTAAGACAGCTGAGGGCACTCGTGAAGAATGTCGTTGGTGTGCCGACAAAGGAGGGTATCGGCCTCTACGGCGTTCGCTCATTGGCGCCCGCGAAGGCCTGCGAGCTAATCAGAAAAGGAGCGAAGGAGGCTCTGGGAAAAGTCGATGAGATCAAGCCATATGCGGTCAAGAAACCCATCACAATGGAGGTGGAATTCGTGAGGCCCCTCATGGCTCAGATGGTCTCCCGTGTGCCGCTCGTGAAGAGAAGAGACATCAAGACAGTGTCGTACAAGGCGAGAGATATGGTAGAGGCTTTCCAGGTCTTCGAGGTAATGCAGCAACTGGCCTCCTATGCGGGCAGCCAGGGACCGCTTTAGACGCGTCCAATTCCCGGAAGTATTGACGGTCATTCCCAGCCCCTTGATTCGTAGACAGCAAGTGTCTCAACGTTGCTGTACGTCTTAATTCAAATATACTGTCCGATCATTGATGGGAAGCGGAGCCGCCAGGAGTCATATTGATGTCGAAATCCAAGAAAGGCACGGAATATATATGCGGAGTCTGTGGGTCGACGCTACTCGTGTCCGACGAAGGATACGGTGTCCTCGAGGATGTGGTTTGCTGTGAGAAACCCATGAGAGTGAAGACTGCGAAGCCCAGAAAGAAGACGAAGGCCAAAGCAAAGAAGAAGTCCAGCAAGAAGTGATTCAAGACACTCCTCAAGACGCTTCCATCGATCTGCCATCCACCGGATGATTCAAGTCCTGGATCTGCGTTTTCAGTCCAGCAAACGAAGCAGGTGGCATCATGAGCGGGACGAAACGCAAGGTTCACATCCGACCTCTGAAGACCTCTGAACTCGGGGCCATGAGACGAGTCTGGACCGCCGCCGGCCTACCCTACAAACCTAAGGGGCGTGACAGCCCCAGTAGGCTTGCGAAGCAATTGAAGGACAAACCAACGCTATTCATAGGAGCCTTCTCAGACGGCAGACTCGTAGGGGTGTCCCTATGCAGTGACGATGGCAGGAAGGGATGGATCAACCGTCTAGCAGTCCTCCCTGAGTACACTGGGAAAGGGATTGCGACGGCGCTTATCAATCAGTCGGAAAAAGCGTTGAGGAGGAGGGGTATGCACATCTTCTGTATTCACATAGAAGGAGATAACGCTGATTCCATGCGCCTCTTCGAGAACGCGGGGTATCATCGGGAGCTGGACATCTTCTACTACACCAAGCGAGAGAGAAGCACTTACTGAGCATGTGCCTTAGCCGAGCTCGAGGGCAGCCACGCCAAACACGTCTTCGATATGGGATGCGTAGCGATCCTTTCCTCTTACCATGAGCCTCGTTTGGAACGTTTTTGTCTTCTTCATCCTGTCCACAATCTCCATTGCCTGCCGATTGTCGGTGAAGACTCCGAGAAAGACCGTGCCAGCGCCGTATGAGGATATCGTGGCATTGATGAGCAATTCGGCATCCGTCTCATCTCCTGTCAGGCATGCCCAGGGACCTACGTCAAGACCCATGGGGGAGGCCCTTCCTAGTGCGAAACCGACTATCCTGCCGTCTCGTTCGAGCTTGAGCGCGTGTTGCGGGAACTCCGATAGGAGCATCCTCAGCAGCTTACCCCTGTTATCGCCAAATAGTTGGCTATCAATCTCCAGGATCTCCTCTAGATCATCTGGTTTGATCAGTTCACAAACGGACCGAGAGTGTGCCGCATCTTTTGCGGTCGCTACAGCATAAGCGCAATGGGTGTGCCTGAGGGATCTGAAGCCGAATTTCTCGTAGAGTCTTGCTCCCTCGTCGGTCGCATAGAGAAGAATCGAATCTACCTTCTGACTGCTGAAATAGTCAATGGCCTTCTGAAGCATGGCCCGCCCGATCTTCTGTCCGCGGGCCGATTTCGAAACGACAAGATGTCCTATCACCCCCGTCCGGCCGTAGGTCACGCAAGTCACCACCGCAAGGAGTGGCCCATCCCCGTAAAGGAAGCTACCGCTGGGGTCCAGTCTGAGCATGCGCTCAATCTCTTCGCTCGCATACCCCCAACCCTCGGTGTTTATCAAAGACAGAGCATTTTGAATGTCCTCTCGCCCCATCTGCCTGATGCTCAATCTCCCACTGCTCCGATTTCCAAGCTCCGCAATCCGCGGAGTCCTATTTCAGCTTCACCATTCACCTGCGGTCCTGGATCATATGAATGCATTAATCACAGAAGATAGACCCTTACTGTCTCGCCCTTCTCCAAGAGATCCACATCCGCAGGAATCACTATGTAGCCGTCAGCGAACGCCATGCTAGTGATCGCCCCCGATTCCTTGAAGGCGGGATGGGCGATACCATTCTCCAGCTTCACGGTCAGGAACTGCGTTCTACCGGTCGTGGAGACGACTCTCTTCGCCATCTTTGCCTCGACAGATTCCGGGGTCTTGTCCGGCAACCTTGCCATCTTCCTCAGTACAGGGGCGAGCAATATGTATGCGTTTGACAAGCAAGCTGTGGGATAGCCAGGCATGCCGAATACTAGCTGACTTCCAATCACGCCGAACAGAGTCGGCTTCCCTGGCTTGATCGCGACTCCGTGGAAAACCACCTTTCCGTTCCCCTCGAGCACGTCGAGCATGATGTCGCGTTCTCCAACAGAACTGCCCCCGGAGAACACCAGCACTTCGCAATCTGAGTGGTCCCTAACCACTCTCTCTAGATCCGCGAGATCATCGTTGACGATATCCATGGCCAATGCATCGCAACCATTGGCTCGTATTACACTTGACAGAGTGTAGCTGTTTATGTTGTACACCTGCCCGGGTCTCAATGTCTTTCCGAGTTCGGCTATTTCGTTTCCGGTCGGAATCACGGCGACGAGTGGCTTCGAGAAGACCCTGACGCCCTTCTTCCCGAGAGCGGCCAACGCGCCTACCTTGCTCGCATTCAATAAATCTCCTTTTGAGATTACCTTCGTTCCCGGTTTGATGTCCTCGCCTTTCTTCGACACATTCTGGCCGGGGTGTACTGGCGAGTAGACAAGAACTGCTTCACCACTAGTCTCCGTATCCTCCACCATGACGACTGCGTCAGTCCCTTTTGGCAGCATCGCGCCCGTGGCGATCTCTCCGCATTCACCTTTTCCAACGGTCCTCTTGGGTACTGACCCGGCGTAGATGACCTCGATTCTCTTGAGGCTGATTGGGTTGAGTCTGGACGAGCCGTAAGTATCCTTCGCCCGCACTGCATAACCGTCCATGGCGGATCGCGAGAAGGGCGGAACGCTAATGCGCGAGACCACGTCCTCTGCGGACACTCTTCCCGTGGCGTCACGGATGGCGACAGATTCCGTCTTGCTAATCTGTACCGCATATCCCTTTGCGAGAGCCAGCGCTTCTTCCATCTTTATGAGCCGCTTTATCGGCCTCATCTATTGGCCTCCCAGACCAAGTGACCGAGCTCAGGGGCTATCAGGTTCGTTGTTGCTAGCCGCACTGCCTTCTCCGAGCCCGGAAGGCAGAACACAATCTTGCCTTCCGTCACGAAGGCCACGGCTCTGGACATCATCGCGGCGCTCCCGATCTCGTCGTAGCTCAACATCCGAAAAAGCTCGCCGAAGCCAGGCAGATGCTTTTCCTCGAAATCATGGACCGCCTCAAGTGTGACGTCCCTCACCGAGACTCCTGTCCCACCGTTCAAAATGACCGCCTGGACGTTGGCATCCTCGATCAATCCCCGAAGGGCAGCCCTGATTTGTTCGAGGTCATCCCTGACGATATCCTTGCGAACGACTGCGTGTCCAGCGACGGTCAGAATCTCCGATATCGCCTTCCCTGAGAGATCGTCCTTCTCAGTCCTCGTATCGCTTACCGTGACGATGGCTACCTTCACGTTCTTTGGTGCCTGGCTCTTGTGTTCATCTGCGCCCACGTCCTCCACCTCTCTTCACCTTTCTGACGACCTTAACATCGGAGATTCTGGTTGCTGGATACTGTCCGTTCTTGTCCTTCTCTAGATACTTCACCATATCCCAAACGTTCAGCAGCGCGACGGTCGCGCCCACGAGCGACTCCATCTCGACGCCGGTTCTATAGAAAGCTGATACCGTACAGCTGCATGTGAGTCCACCATCCTCCAAGTCCATGTCGACTACCACCGACGTCAAAGGTATCTGATGACAAAGAGGGAGTATCACGGCCGTTGCCTTCGCAGCCTGAATACCAGCAAGCTTGGACAGGGACAAAACGTCGCCCTTGCTGATCTTGCGCTCCTTGATGGCGCACAAGGTGGACGGTTTCAATACAATTCGACCTTCAGCCGTCGCGGTCCTTTTGACCACATCCTTGTCACCGATATCCACCATCCTAGCCATGCTATCAGACTCCTTCCTCTACCCATCTGTGTTTCGAGCCACAGAACTCCTTCTTCCATATCGGAGTCGTCTTCTTCAGCTCATCAATGATTAACCTGCAGGCCCTGAACGCGTCCTTCCTATGGGGTGCGCTGACAGCTATGACGACTATGACGTCCCCTACGCTCAGGCGGCCTATCCTGTGTCTGATGGCAACCCTGACCAGGTCGAACTTCTTTGCCGATTCTTTGGCGATCCTCTTCAGGTCCGCTTCGGCCAGGTCCGTCGCCGCCTCGAGCTCCATTCGAGTCACCTTCATTCCGTCTGATTCGTTTCGCACTGTGCCGAGGAAGGAAACGATCCCCCCGGCCGAATCAGAAGAGACCCAATCCAACACTCTCTGAACGGGAATACGTCTGCTTGTGACTTTCACTTGGACATCCACGTCTGGTTCAACTCCAATAGGGTTTCCTGTTCTCGATCGCCTTCAAGAAAAGCCCACGTAGTTGATGGTTCGTCATCCCAGACCTCATGGGAGTCAAAACATCGACCTCTCCGCCCGTGTCCAGAAGGCACGGCTTAAGTCGGCCGTCACTTGACATCCTTATTCGACTGCAGTTGGAGCAGAACTCGGTGTTATGCATTGGCCTCACAACCTCCACAACAACAGTCCCTCCGTCTGCGGGAATCCGATACCTCTTGCGTCTGTGGAGCTCGTTGACCGATGTTTCGTTAGACTGGCGGGCAAGCATCTCTTCAGTAGGCTTCAGGGAGAAGAATCGTCTGGCAAACTGGCCTCCGTTCGAACTCTCCCTATCCGCCTCGAACTCGATCA
>CAZTFD010000095.1:0-5604 GCA_964612225.1 uncultured Thermoplasmata archaeon
CGTATCAGAGAAAGAGAACCTAAGGCAAGAAGCCGAAAGAATCGCGACTGCGAAGTCAGAGATCGCTCAGGCGCAGGAGCAGCTCGAGGCGAAGTACGCAGAGATCGAGGCTCAAGCCCGGGAAGACAAGTCCCGTGAGGAGAAGATCGCAACGAGGGAGATACTGCTGGCGGAGCGAGAGGCTGCGGTCGCGAGCACCGAGGTGGAGTCAAGAAAGACGCTTGAGACAGAGGGAATGACGCTCCAGAGAGCCAAAGCGGAGATCGATGCCCTCAGTGGGGAGCTCGGGCGCGAGAAATCTGCGTTGGAAGATTCCACCAGGCAACTGGCAGATGCCCGTGCAGAGCTCGGTCAGGAGAAGGCTGCCTGGGAAGAGTCCCGCAATGAGCTTACGGGCGCCAACAGGGAACTGGAGGGGGAGAAGGCTGCCCTGGAAGAGTCGAGGAAGCAACTGGCCGAGGCCAATGCGGAACTTGATCGGGACAGACAGGCCCTGGAAGATTCAAGGAATCAACTATCTGAAGCTCATGCCGAATTGGCCGACAAGGGAACGCTGCTGGAACAAAAGGAGACTGCAATCACCAATGGCGCTGCAGAACTGGGGCGGGAGAAGGCAGCGTTAGAAGAGTCAAGGAAAGCCCTCGCCCAGGCACGCGAAGAGCTGGCGAGAAAGGAGACTCACCTGGAACAGAAGGAGGCTGCAATCGTCACTGGCTCGGCGGAGCTTGGAAACGAGAAGTCGACCTTGGAAGAGATGAGGAAGGAACTTGACGGGGCCCATGCCGAACTAGCCGAGAAGAAGATTCAATTGGAGCAGAAGGAAGCCGCGATTGTTAGCAGCGCGGCGGAGCTTGCCCGGGAGAAGGCGGCGCTGGAAGAATCCCAGAAGGAACTGGCTGCAACCCATGCGGAGCTGGCACAGAAAAGGAAGCTTCTGGATCAGAACGAGACTGTCATCGCGAGCGGCTCCGCAGAGATCGCCGCGCAGAGATCGACGCTCGAGGAATCCAAGCAGGGCATTGCGCGCGCGCTTGCGGAACTGGCCGAGAAGAAGACGCTACTCGAACAGAAGGAAGCTGCGATATTCAACAGTTCCGCGGAGCTCGATGTTAAATCCAAGAACCTCGCGCAGATCGAGTCCAAGCTCGACAGCGAAACGAGGTCTTTCGAGAGCAGACAAGCTGCGCTCAACATGAGAGAGCAGGAAGCAGGCAAGTCGATGGACGAGTACAGGGCGATCCTGGATGAGATAGCCAGCGAGAAGGACGGCCTGAAGGCGATGGAATCAGACCTTAAGGCGCGAACGGGAAAGCTCGAACAGAGCGTGATCGACCTTGAGATGATTCAAGAGGAGACCGACAAGCAGCGTGGCCTGCTCGCACAGAAGGACGCAGGGCTCGAGCAGCTGAGGGCGGAGCTCGAAAAGTGGCGAGCAGAGCTTATGGACAAGAGGGAGGAGCTGGAGGAGGAGGTCCGGAAGAGGGTCTCCCAGGCTTCCCAGGAAGCGGCCAGTCAGGCTAGACCCCAGGCTGCAGCCGTTACGGACGAGGGGCTCCTTAGACGGGAGATAGAGTTGCGCAAATTGGAGGAGCTGCTGCGGTCCAAAGAACGCGAGCTAGAGACCAAGGAGCGGACGGTCGTCGTGGAGATGGAGAGACTCGAGAAGGAGCGTGCGGAGGTCCAGGACCTTTGGGACAAGGTGGACATCTCGAAGAAGGGAGTCGGCACGGCAATGGATGAAAAGACCGTCGCGGAGCTCGAGAGGAGGAAGCAGGAGCTGGACAACCTGTACTTGAAATTCTCCGAACGGGAAGAAGCGATACGCAAGGACGAGGAGCGCCTCGAAGGCGAATGGAGTAGGCTCCAGACACTCGAGGAGGAACTCTCCGACCTGGCGAAAGTGCTGAAGGGCAAAGAGGACGATCTGAAAAGGATGGACGGGCCGGCTTGATCCGGCCAATGGTTTTCTGAGTCGCTCAGAACACAGTGACCTTTCCGTTGACTATCAAGTCAGTCAGGTCCGTAATGTTCGCGAGCTTCTCGTCGAATATCGCCTTGACCTCTTTCTCGTACCTCTTCTGGTTCACATTATCGGCGTAGATCACGTTGGCGCTCGCAGCTTGGGGCGCATCAATCGGGTGGCCGATCTGCGAGAGGATCCTTGTATGTACCTCAATGATGTCCCCTCTGCCCATCTTGACGATGTCGCCGGCGACGATGTTGGCCAGTATGTTGTAGAGCTTCCCCACATGTGTCACAGGGTTCTTGCCCGCCGAGGCCTCCATGCTCATCGGTCTCATCGGGGTGATCAGACCGTTAGCGCGGTTGCCTCTGCCGACTGAACCGTCGTCTCCATTCTCCATGCTCAGGCCGGATACAGTCAGGTAGTAGATGCCCTTCTTGTAGTCGTCCGCCGTGTTGACGAACACTCTGAGGTGCCTGTCCGTGAATCCCTGTGAGAAATCGTGAATCTTACGAGTTGCTTCTTCGATCGAGCTCTCGTAGTGGCTCTTGTCGGGGATCTTGGATGAGACCATCGCGACGGCGACCGTCAGATCAATATCGTTGCCTTTCCTGCAGGCCATCACCTTGACGTCCTCACCGAGCTCGGGGAGCTTGTGGCAGAGCTTGCAGTTGATGAACTTCTCTGTCTCGAGCGTGATCCTCTCCGTCTCGCTCAGAGGCGCGAACCCCACACCGAAGGACGTATCGTTGGCAAGAAGGCGCTTCGTCTCGTACAGACCTCGGAGGTCGACACTGCCCTGTCCTATCCTGCAATCGAGGGTGACGTCCCACTCGACATCGAGGTTCTTGCAGGTCTTCTCGAGATACGAGTACGCGGCTTTGAGTGCACATGTCCGGTATGGCAGCCTCTCGCCGTTGACCTCGGTCGTAGCGCGACCAACAAGCAGCACATAGATCGGTTCGAGCATGGACCCGCCCCCGAACTTCGGTGCGGACTGGCCTCCCACGACCTCGACCTCATCGGTGTTGTGGTGAAGGATCCTTCCGTACCTCTGTCGGTACATCTTGCATAGAGCCCTTGATACGCTCTCGGCAAGCCCGTCAGCGATGCTGTCCGGGTGCCCGATGCCCTTCCTCTCGACGAACTCTATCTTCTGCTCTTCAATGGGAGCGTTCGTCATCTGCTCAATGAAAATATTCCTTTCCATAAGCTCATCTCAACAATGCTGAGTGCGAAGAATAAAATGGTCACACTTAACCTTTTCGGACATGTACGTCCCGTTGTGGAGAGATGCTCGGAACGCTCATCTCTTCTTGTCGTATCCCTTCCGTCTGGACTCCCTGAGGCTTCCTTCAGGGATAAGGCACATCTTCTTTCCGGAGAGAACGCCAGCGACGCCCTCGATGCTCTCAACCTTGCTGTAGTCGTCACACATCTTGCAGGTCGGAGGGCACACGGATATTCGGTCCTTCGGTTCCGGGTACGAAAAAGTTCCGCCCTCGTAGTTCCTGAGCACGACTCGCTTGTCCGACATGGAGATCAGATACTGGGGGGCTATGGGTATCTTTCCTCCGCCCCCGGGTCCATCCAGGATGAATGTCGGAATCGAAAAACCAGACGTGTGTCCCCTGAGCGCCTCCGCGATCTCGATGCCCTTCGCGACCGAGGTCCTGAAATGCTCGATGCCCCTCGACAGGTCGCATTGGTAGAAGTAATACGGCCTGCACCTGATCTTCACCAGCTCCTGGACGAGCTTCTTCATGATCGTCGGGCAATCGTTGATGCCCTTCAGGAGAACTGACTGGTTCCCGACAGGAATACCATGATCGACCAGCATCTCCACGGCCCGCTTGGACTCCGGCGTGATTTCCCTCGGGTGGTTGAAGTGCGTGTTGAGCCACATCGGATGGTACTTGGCGAGCATCTTGCACAGCTCGGGCGTGATCCTCTGAGGCAGCGTGCATGGTGCCCGGCTCCCGATGCGGACGATCTCGACATGATCTATCGCCTTCAGTCGCTTGATGATGTCCTCTAGGAACGAATCGGATACGAGCAAGGCGTCGCCGCCAGACAGGAGGACATCCCTGATCTCCTCGTGTTCTTTGATGTACTTGATGGCGGCATCGATCGAGGCTTTGTCACGCTGGTGATCCTGCTGGCCTGCAAGCCTCCTCCTCGT
This sequence comes from uncultured Thermoplasmata archaeon, assembly GCA_964612225.1. Classification (GTDB taxonomy): domain Archaea; phylum Thermoplasmatota; class Thermoplasmata; order UBA10834; family UBA10834; genus COMBO-56-21. The sequence goes on from CAZTFD010000095.1 coordinate 4,146, forward strand.
GCAGTGCCTGCAATAGTTGGCGCACATGTCGGTGATGAGGAACAGCACCCTGTCCGGGTACCTGTGGGTCAGTCCGTGCACTGGAGAGTCGATATCCTCGAACAAAGGGTCCTCCATGTCGGACGCGCTGAAGTCCAGTTCCTTGACCGTCGGTATTGCCTGCATCCTGACCGGATCGTGCGGGTCATCTGGATCCATCAGCATCGCGAAGTACGGGCTGATCGCCATCCTGAGTATCTTGAGCGATTCGTGAACACCCGCCTCCTCCTCTGGGGTCAGGTTGACGACCTGCTTGAGCTGCTCCACGGTGGTGATCCTGTTCGCGACCTGCCACTTCCAATCGTCCCATTGCTTCTTTGTGACATTCTTCCACATAGAGACTTCCTTGTACGACCTCATGAAACGATCCCTTCAGGACTAGCGAAATTCCGCATTAGTCGACACTCTATTTAGCATCTGCTCAGCACATGGCTAACAGCGTTACGAACTCCGATTGCTCAATACGAAATCGGAAGGTCTTCTGAGCTGTGAGAGGGCGGATTCGTAAGCGCATGTCTATTCGGAACTTGCTCAGACTCTGTTATTCACCAATGGTTAAATACGCTGACCCTGATTCGAGAAAACGCCATTCCAGATGGCTAGAATCCAGCTTGAGTTTCGCGCGTCTGCGCAGTATCATGATCGATAGCGACTGATGGGAGAAGCGCAAGGGTGTTTGCATGAAGAGAGTTGCGATAGTCGGGGCCGGACAAAGCAAGTATGGAGAATTCCCGGACAAGGGCATCAAGGAGCTGTTCTTCGAGGCGTACAAGGACATGAGCGCGAGCGTCGATAAGGGCCTCGACCCGAAGGCCATCGAAGCCGCATACATAGGCAACCTGGGCTCGGGCGGGTTCCAGCTCGGGAACATGTCTGCGCTGGTGTGCGAGTACTGTGGTCTGCCATACATCCTTACTATGAGGGTCGAGAACGCATGCGCGTCTGGCGGGTACGCGCTCGTCGCTGCGGTAATGGACGTCCTTTCCGGAGCCCACAAGGTCGCGATGGCTGGCGGTGTCGAGAAGATGACTGACGTCTCCGGAACGAAACAGAAGTACTGGCTCGGGGTCTCGGGAGACACTGAGTATGAGAGGCTGGCAGGCACGACATTCTCGGGCCTTTACGCTCTGATCGCTCAGAGACACATGCACGAGTTCGGTACCAAGCGCGAGCACCTTTCCATGGTGGCAGTGAAGAACCACAAGAACGGCGCACAGAATCCGAAGGCGCAATTCCAGAGGGAGATCACGCTCGAACAGGCCATCAAGGGCCCGATAGTCGCTTCGCCTTTGAACTTGTTCGATTGCTGCTCGACCACCGACGGAGCATCCGCGGTCCTGGTCTGTGATGCGGACATCGCGAAGCAGTTCACTGACACTCCAGTCTATGTCGCGGGGTTCGGCACATCAAGCGACTATCT
>CAZTFD010000095.1:5643-6594 GCA_964612225.1 uncultured Thermoplasmata archaeon
ACGAAGAAGGCCAGCGAGAGGGCCTACAAGATGGCCGGATTGACGGCGAAGGACATACAACTCGCTGAGGTTCACGATTGCTTCACCATTGCTGAACTGCTTGCATACGAGGATCTTGGGTTCTGCGAAAAGGGCAAGGCTGGCCAATTCATCGAGGAGGGTCACACGCAGATAGGTGGGGACAAGCCGGTGAACGCCAGCGGAGGTCTCAAGTCCAAGGGGCACCCGATCGGATCTACCGGCACCGGTCAAGCGTACGAGATGTTCAACCAGCTCAGAGGTACTGTCCAGAAACCCACGAGACAGGTGAAGGGTGCGGAGATTGGACTCGTGCACAACGTGGGTGGATCCGGCGGGACCGTCGCTGTGACGATCATGAGGAGGTGAATGGCTTGGCAATAGGCATCTCTGGATACGGCACATACATACCGAAGCTGAGGATCAAAAAGGAGGAGTACGCGAAGGCCTGGGGGTCGTTCTCCGCGGCAGGGGTCAGCGAGAAGTCCGTGATGGGTTTCGATGAGGACGTTCTCACATCCGCAGCCAAGGTCTCTAAGCGCGCGCTCGAATCAGTGCCAATCACTCCGGACAAGGTGTCAAGGTTCGCACTCGCATCGACATCGGCTCCTTACGTCGAGAAGCTGCTGTCAGGGACTGTGCTTGTGAGCCTGGGCATACCGAACTCTGCATTCGCATCCGATCACACTACATCTACGAGGGCGGGGACCGAAGCCATGATCTCCGGCTTTGAACACCTGGCTGCGAACCCCGGTGGAAATGTGGTTATTGCCGCAGCCGACGCCCCAAGGGCGAGCATGTGGAACTCCTTCGAGCATCCGCTGGGAGCCGGCGCGGCCGCGTTCGTCCTGTCGAGCGATAATCTGATCGCAGAACTGGAGGGTCATGCGTCGTACGCCAGCGAGTACTTCGGAGAGCGGTTCAAGGCGAGGA
>CAZTFD010000096.1:0-6578 GCA_964612225.1 uncultured Thermoplasmata archaeon
TGAGGATGTTGTGAACACCTTTCCGTCTTTCTCGTTCACGCTGGCGTAGTAGAGCAGAGCACCCTCTCTGGAGATCGCGTTCTCATCGACCTTGATCTCCTCGCCAGCCAACGACTTCGTTCCGTATCCCTCGGGGACCACGTACTTGCACACGGATGCCTTCCTCTGGAACTCCGCGTGTTTCTTTGAGATGCCCCCCTCGGCCATCTTGAAACATATTTGGGTGAAATCGCTGCTCAGGAGGGAGAGGACGTTCATCGCCTCAGGATCCCCGAACCGCGCGTTGAACTCGATAACCTTCGGCCCATCCTTCGTGAGCATGAACTGGCCATAAAGGGCACCGTGGTACTCCGCACCTTCCTTCCTCAGGGCATGGACCACCCGCTCCATGATTTCGACAGCGCTGTCGTATTCTTTCTTGGTTAGGAACGGAAGGAGTCCGTCGTGCTGTGAGTACGAACCCATTCCCCCTGTATTCGGACCTTTGTCGCCCTCATAAGCTCTCTTGTGGTCCTGAACAGCCGGCATGGAGACGACCCTCTTTCCGTCGCAGAACGCCTGGATCGTCAATTCCTCTCCCACCAGCTTCTCTTCGAGTACTATCTGGGCAGACCCGCCGATCCTCTTGGTGAATATCTCATTCGCATAGGTCACGACGTCCTGTTTCGTCATCAGGTGTTCACCGACGACCTTGACGCCCTTGCCACCTGTCAGGCCAGTAGGTTTGACGACGACGTTCATGCCCATCCTGTCGAGAGCGAGCGTCAAGTCCCTCGTGTTGTCTACTGTCGCGAACTGTATTGACCCCTTTACTCTGTGCTCGGAGAGCAGCCTTCTCATGAAGCTCTTCGAAGTCTCGATGCGAGCGGCGGCCTTCGACGGGCTGGCGGTCGGCACTCCCGCAGCCTTCAGAGCGTCGACCAGACCGACCTCAAGAGGCGCTTCAGGGCCCACTACTGCGAGTTCCACATCGCTTTTCTTTGCGAACTCGATGATCTTGTTGGTGTCGCTCTCGTCCACCAGGATGCGTCCTTTAGCAGTCTTCGCTATCCCCGGGTTGTTGTTCTTCAAGCATGCAAAAACATCAGCCCCTGAGCGCGCGAGAGCCGCAACGATCGCATGCTCTCTCGCCCCTCCCCCGACAGCCAGGACTCTCATTGTATGCTACCATCCGGTGCATCAGGTTTGAGTCTTAAAACATTGCCTGTCCCCTGTGATGTCGGCATCATTGTCGGGTCCGAGGACCGTCCGAATGATTTAAAACGAATAACCCTATCTACTGCCGATGAAGTACGCTGGCCTCGTTGGCAAGCTGTTGGATGGAGCGGGTGCCGAGCTGGGCGACGTCATCGAGGTCCGGAGAGGCAAGGATTCCAGCACGGGCATACTGATGCCTCACCACGATTTCAGCGCATCGTTCATTCTCACCCTTAAGCTAGTCAACGGATACAACGTCGGAATACACATCAACGAGGACACTAACATCAAATTGGTCTCGAAGCGTGAATCGAAGGACCACAAGAAGGTCGTGCTCCCCAACGACCCGTCCAAGAAGGACATCGCTGTCATCAGCACCGGGGGCACGATCGCATCGTATGTCGATTACAGAACTGGCGCAGTTCACCCGGCGATATCCGCCGAGGAACTCATCTTCTCGGTGCCAGAGCTGTTGGACATGTGCAATGTCCGCGCGAAAGTCCTCTACTCGATCCTCAGCGAGAACATGAAGGTCAGCCATTGGCAAGGTCTTGCGAGAGCGGTCGCTGAAGAACTGAATTCGGGTGCTGTCGGGGTCATCATCCCCCACGGGACTGACACTCTAGGCTTCACATCGGCGGCCCTGTCATTCATGCTCCGGAACCTGCCTGGCCCGGTCGTGTGCGTAGGTTCGCAAAGGTCCTCGGACCGTCCCTCAACCGACGCCATCATGAATCTCTTGGCGGCCACGAGGATCTGCGTAGAGAGCGACCTCGGAGAAGTCGTTGTTCTCATGCATGGCGAATCCTCCGACTCGTACACGTTGGCGCACAGAGGCACCAAGGTCCGCAAGATGCACTCATCTAGGCGGGACGCTTTCAAGAGCATAAACGCGGACCCAATCGTCAAAGTCGAAGGCCACGAGATGACGTTCCTGACGGAGTACCAGAAGCGCGGTCCTGGCCCCGTGGAGGTCAAGGACAAGATCGACGGTCGGGCCAGCATGCTCCACTTCTATCCAGGGTTCGAGGCCGCGCACTTCGACATGATCGCCCAGAACGTCAGAGGCGTCGTGATCGCAGGCACCGGCCTGGGCCATGTCTCCGAGGAGATAGTGGGCTCTGTCCAAAGGGCGGTGAAGAACGGCGTTCATGTGTACGTGACGACCCAGTGCTTGCACGGCGCGGTCAATCTGAATGTCTATTCAACAGGACGGGACATGCTTGTCGCAGGCGCGATTCCTTTGGGCGACATGCTTCCAGAGACTGCCTACGTGAAGTTGATGTGGGCAATGGGCCAGACCGAGGATCCCGAACAGGTGAAGAAGCTCATGCTGACTAACATCGCAGGCGAATTCACTCCGAGGAGGCAGATCTGACTTGGATTTCAAATCTCTGGGCCTGAGGGTGGGCATAGAGATCCATCAGCAGCTGAACACCGGGAAGCTCTTCTGCGAGTGTCAGACCGAGCTCTCTGACGAGCACCACAAGGAGTTCGTTAGGCGTCTGAGGCCGACACAGAGCGAGATGGGCGAGATTGATCGAGCCGCTCTTGAAGAATCAGAACGAAAGATGCATTTCAGGTATCAGACAGTCGCGTATTCATGCCTGGTGGAGGCGGACGAGGAGCCGCCACACGATGCGAACAGGCGCGCGGTCGAGGCATCCTTGGAGATGTCATGCCTTCTCGGCATGATCTGTGTCGACGAGGTTCATTTCATGCGGAAGATCGTGATAGACGGATCGAACACTGGTGGATTCCAGAGGACGGCACTAATCTCCACGAACGGGAGCGTGAATGTCGCTGGAAAGAAGATCGGAGTGTCCACGATCTGCCTCGAGGAAGACGCTGCCAGGAGGATGTCCGAGCATGGGAGCGAGGTCACGTTCCGGCTGGACAGGCTCGGAATACCATTGATCGAGATCGCGACGGACCCTGACATGAACACGCCTGAAGAGGTGCGCATAGTCGCCGAACGGCTGGGCTCTCTCCTCAGAGCAACGAAGAAGGTCCGGCGCGGAATAGGTACGATTCGGGAGGATGTCAACATCTCCATATCGGGCGGCGCCCGGGTCGAGATCAAGGGTGCCCAGGATCTGAGGCTTCTCCATGTCTATGTCGAAGAGGAGGCCAAGAGGCAGCTAGAACTCTTGGAGGTCAAGCGTGTTCTCAGGGAGAGGGGCGCGCGGCCCGTCTCTCCGGACATTAGAGATCTCACGGCTATGTTCAGGGAGACCAAGTGCAAGGTGCTCAAGAATGGGCTTGAGACCAAGGGGAAGGAACTCGCGGTCAAGCTACCCAAGTTCGCAGGCGTTCTCGGGACGACCGAGAACGGCGTGAAGCGGCTTGGCCCAGAGATGGCGGCGCACGCGCGCGTCGCGGGGGTCAAGGGGCTGTTCCATTCCGATGAGCTCCCTGGTTACGGCATCACAATCGCAGAAGTCGAAGACATAAGGATCACGCTGGGTGTCGAGCCTGACGATGCGTTCATGTTGGTAGTTGATGAGGAAGACAAGGCGCGCGCAGCCGTGCTCAGGTCGGTCGATAGGGCGAATGTCGGCATCGAAGGAGTCCCTGAGGAGACGCGGGATCCCCTCCCTGACGGTCAGACAATCTACAGCAGGCCTCTGCCTGGGAAGGACAGGATGTACCCGGAGACCGATGTGAGGCCCATCCTTATCGATGGAGCGATACTTGAGAGCATCAAGTTGAACCTGCCTGAGCTTCCGGAGGCGAAAGCTGCCAGGTTCATCAAGGATTTCGGGATAAGCAAGGCGCAGGCAGAGTCGTTGGTGAAGGCTGGGTATGAGGACGAGTTCGAGCTCCTTGCCGCAGGCTTCGGGAACCCGCAGGTTGTGGCAAGAATATACATCAACACATTCCCCGAGCTGGAGAAGCTAGGCTTGGATCCGTCACGACTGAGCCTTGATCTGATGAAGGATCTACTGGCCAGCCTCAAGACTGGCGCCTTCGCCAAGGAAGCCATCCCGAAGATACTGTCCTCCATTCTGGAGAACGGTCACGATGTCGGCAAGGCTGTCGAAATGCTGGGTGTCGAGACAATAGACACCGAGTCGGTCCGAGAGGTCTGCGATAGGATCGTGAAGGAGCGGGAGAATTACATCCGAGAACGCGGGGAGAGTAGCCTCGGCCCGCTTATGGGTATCGTGATGAAAGAACTGCGCGGAAAAGTAGATGGGAAGGTCATCAGCGAGATTTTGCGCGAGAGGATCGAACGGCTCCTGAAGTAGTCGGTTTTTCGCCGAGCACCATAAGGAAGTTCTTGCAATACTCGATCGCTGCGCCGGGATCCTTTCCATTGGACTTCAAGAAGCTCCGACAGAGCTCGTCCAGGTCGCTGGGGTTGTTGTATTTTCTTGGTCGGTCCTTCGGCACTGGGTCACTCTCAGAGTCGGTTGTCCGCAATTGGGAATTGCCCTAATAATACTTGTCGCCGTGCTATCTGGTCGCATTTGTCTTGAGCCGGAACTTGTAGGCGTAGATCGACTCGAAGAACATGTGTTGTTCTTCGAGCATCTCGGAATCATATCTCTCCCTTGCTGATTTCAGGACGGACATGAGACCGCCCACGGAGGAGAGGATCATGAAGATGCTCCCTCCAGGTGATAGATGCTTCCACGCTTCGTTGAGGAACCTGACAGCGACCTCGCTTCCCTCGTCCCCGCCGGACCAGGCTCTCTCTATCCAGCTTGTAGACGACGCAGACCCAGGAAGGTAGGGTGGGTTGAATACGATCACGTCGTAGTTGCCTTGGACCTTCTCGAACAGATCGCTCCTGACGACCTCTATCCTTACACCGCTCCTGGCGGCGTTCCGGATTGTGCACTCAACGGCGTGAGGATTGATGTCCGCGGCGGTCACTCGCGCACCAAGCTTTGCCGCGTGTATGGATAGGAGTCCGGTCCCCGGGCCCATCTCGAGAATACTCTTGCCAGAAGTGACACCGTCCACTACTTTGAGCAATAGGAACGAATCGTCGCTTGGGTTGTACACTTCAGGCAATACATCGATTTCGATGGATGCGTCCAGCTTCACATGTGGGCGTAGGTGCCGAACCGGGCTTAAGGTTTTACTAGGCGAAGATAATCACTGGGTCACTTGCGCAAGACCGAGACTCGAGGGATGTCATGGATATCTGGGTAGCCATAATCCTTATCGCGATAGCCGTCAGCACGGCATATTCAGCTTGGAAACAAACTAGTTTCTCGATTATTGTCAGTGCAACCTGCATATTCGTTTTCATGATCGAGCTGATTGCTGATACTTCCACGACGGGCGGGATCTTGTCGGAGCTAGGATTCCGTCCGGGAGATCTCACTGATCCTACTCGCTCCTACACTCTATTGACTTCGATGTACACCCACGCCGGATTCTCGCATCTCTTCTGGAACCTTCTTGGGCTCATATTCATCGGCATGATGTTCGAGCAGAGGATAGGCGCTCGCCCGTTCATCCTGCTCTATTTCCTGAGCGGCCTGGTCGGCACCTTGGTTTTCGCCGCTTTGCACTGGAACAGCCTTATACCGGTGGTCGGAGCGTCTGGAGCCATCAGCGGAGTCCTCGGAGGCTTCGCGAGACTGTTTCCCCGCGAGAAGCTGTCCATGATCATTATGGTGATCCCTCTTCCTCCAATGCCGATTTGGATCATCGTCGGGATATTCGTATTCATCCAGATACTGCTTAGCGGTACATCGACGGACATCGCATTCGAAGCACACCTTGGCGGCTTGGCTGCGGGGATACTGCTTGCTCCTCTAGTAGTGAAGATGCCCCTTCACAAGCGAGTGAAGAGGATGATCTCACTGTCCTCCATTCGGGGACTTGCCACTACTCCAGAGCTGAAGTCTATCCTTCGGAGGATAGAGGATGAAGAGCTGCCCGATATCAAGAGCGCTTGGATAGAGAATTTCTTGTCGAAGGCCAGGTGTCCGCATTGCGGCTCCCCCTTGAGGGCTACAAAGGAGGCGGTCGTCTGCGAGAAGGGACACCTGATATGACCCGTGGGCAAGCGCGCGTTATTCCCGTGCGCGATGGCCACATAGTCCGTGATGGACCGGCAATCAAGGATGCGTCCTCCAGCGTCACACTGGTCGAGAGTGAAGGACAGCGCCTTCTCATTGACACCGGGTCCCCAAGAGAATGCAAGGCTCTCTTGTCGGCTCTTGAGCGGATGAACGTGTCACCAGGCAGCATCAAGCACTTGGTCAACACGCACATGCACATCGACCATGTCGGATGCAACCGCCTGTTCAGAAGTGCGAGGACCTATGCACACGCGCTCGAATCTCCGCCTGTCGGAACGGTCAAGATTACGGGTTCGTTGACTATACTGCCTGGGGTCCAGATCCTGCCCACTCCTG
>CAZTFD010000097.1:0-6552 GCA_964612225.1 uncultured Thermoplasmata archaeon
CCTCTGGTTGCCGTGAACGTCACTGTGGTCATCTGGATGGCGAATCGAAGACAGGTCCCACGTCAGGACCTGATGGTTGACCAGACTCCGCTGGGTTCTCGTCCTCCGATTCCGCCCAGCGTGTAGTCGCGCATTCTGAGCTGGGATAGGGGCGATGCTTCGTACTTGAGGCATAGCCCGTCTGACTGAGGAGCGGCCAGGCGTCTCAGTGCATGTCTCAATTCATGACAACTCTTAAGTCTCTACATTACCTCGAGCTGCTTATAGGATGAAGCAGCAATTCATCGGATGACTGGAAGGAGACCACCGAAATGGACATCCAGAAATCGCTCATCAATGTGGACGATTGCGTTTTGGTCATAATAGATGTTCAAGACCATTTCTTGGCCAGGCTGCCGCCTGAGAGGGCGGAGCAGTTGGTCAACCGTGTCGGATGGCTGATGGAGGTCGCGAAGATCCTGAACGTCCCGATGATCGTCACGGCAGAGGAGTGGAAGCGCTACTCTGATTTCCCTGCTGTCCTTGCAGAGAGACTGCAGCCCGGGACGGATGTTCTCGATAAGACAGTGTACGGCCTCGCGGACCAGACGGACATCCTTGAAGCGGTCCGCAAGACAGGGCGCGGCACCGCCGTGCTGGTCGGCATGGAGACCGACGTGTGCGTGACGCACTCGACCATCGGGCTCATGCAGAACGGCTTCCAGGTGATTGTCCTGTCCGACGTGACTGACTCGCCCGGCGAAGCGCATGAATTCGGTCTGGAGCGGATGAAAGGAGCTGGTGCGCTAACGGTGAGCCTCAAGGGGCTGTACTATGAGTGGATCCGCACGGTTTCGATGTGCAACATGATGGATGAAGAGCACCTCAAGCGCATAGGCCTCCCGAAAGGGATAATTTTGTGAGACAGAGCCACGGTCGCATTGTATCTTATGGATCGGGCAGCTCTGATAGACGAATAGCTAGACGCCTCGGTCCAAGTCCGGCTCTGTCTGCTTCCGAATAGAGAATCACCAGAATCTTTATGCCTCTGACGAGAAATTCTGTTCTGTGCCAGACAATATTCCGACGGAGAAAGCCTTTGTATTATGCAAACAACACAGGGATCAGCATAGAGTCCGCTTGTTTAGCCAGTGTTGGGGTTGTGTAAGATACTCAAAAGAAGAACCCAGCAAAATGTGTTTCAACGATCCTCCGGAAAACCGCGGGTGCAGATTCGTCAATGAGCTATTCGACAAGACAAGCTAGGGTCTGCCCGTTGCGAAAAGGACATGTTTCAGGTCAGACTGCTATTGAAATCGAGCTAGTACGATTCGGTTCAGGTCCGGTTCCATTGAGAAAGCACATAGGGGAGGAAAGTCCGAAAGAGGTTTGATACATGGCTCTGTTTTGAGGCTTATGCCGGAGGCCACGGCACAGACCACCACACCTGCCCCGGTGCGGCTCCAGGGTCGGTCGAATCAAAGTCCCAATATCCTGAATACGGCTGCAACGACCACAGGACCGCCGTGCATGGCATGATCCAAAAACTCTTGAGATTCCCGATGGAAGCCGCTGAGAACTGTATCTGGAGCTCCGAGCCGTCAACGGAGAACGGCAATGTCGCCAAGATCGGGCCCCAGCTGCCACCTTGGGCCAGTACAGCAGCATACTCCGATCCGTCGTAGATCAGCTGGATCGTGTAGTATGACCCCACTGTGGGGGCGTACTTCGGATTCCAGGCTCCCATGTCAAGCCACACAAGCCACCTGACCTCCTTGAATCCCGTAGGTAGAGGCGACCCGGCGTTCGGTAGTGGATTCGCGACCTCCATCCCGAACGTATATGTCTTGTCCTTGCTCGAGTACGCAAACCACCAAGACGTCATATCAAAGTACCCCACTCTTGTCAGAGGCATGGAATCCGGCCAGAATACCACGGTTTCAGCAGATGCGGCATCATACTTCGGGCCAAGATCTCCCAGACTGTCAGCGGCCTTGATGGTCACATTCCCTGCCGAGACAGAACCCGGAACCAACATCAGTCCCACAACTATCACACTCAACAACGCTACGACTGTCTTCTTCACTCACTCCCTCCTCCTCGAACCACCCGCGAGGCAAGTTTCGTAGCGGCAACCGGAATCATATACGCATGTCAACGGGACAGATACGATTGTGGCTACAATCGGACTTTGGCTGACCATTCGTGTTACGGCGTTGATTGACAGAATGGACACTCCCAAACAAAGAATAGGGTGCTCAACTCGCTGACCGGGATCATCGTATCCTGGGCCCGGAATGCGCTTTATGGTCACTGACCTTCTTAGAAGGGGGCGCTCGGACTCCAGGCAACTTGTCTCGCCAATTCGGATAGAGGCGTTCAAGATAGGCGAAATTGAGCATTACAGCCTGGACATCTTCATCCTCACCGACCTCTCTGACAACCTTGCGTATCTCAGTCATGCTGTCCGACCAGAAGACCCACGCGAGGAGACTTGGGAGGTTGCTGTGTGTCCTGACGTACCCATCCTGGAACGGGTACTTCGAAAGCAGTCTCCTGCCGACTTCTCTTTTGTCAGCACCGTCCCTGAGGCTCACATGCATCACCAAGAACATGTCTCCGCCCAAGGCGAGATCCGCAGGCACGCTCAGGTCCAGCGAACCTTCGGACATCATGTCCTCCAGGTGTCGCCTGACCGTCTTAGCTGAGACTCCAAGCATATCAGCGATCTCCGCTATCGGTCTGCGCGCGTTGTCCTTGAGCGAAGCGACAATCCTCAGGTCGAGGGGAGAGAGCTCCTTGTAGCTCTGCTTCCGCTTCCCTCCGCCATCAACATAATAGTAGGGCGAAAGCCCGTCGTCGAGACAGTATATGCCCACAGTAGGCTCCGGCATCTCTGCTGCTCGTTTCACGAATTCGACATAGCTTTCGAGTTCTGAAATGTCTCTCAGAAACCCGACGACGTAGAGGTAATTCCCTCCGGCTACGACGGCGCGGCGGGAGAGTTCGCTCTCTCCTAGTCTGTTCAGAGTCTCCTCGACCGATGCTGTCTTGGATCTGCCGAAGACAGTCACAGGGATTGCATCAAGGTAGGAAACGGAGATGGCCGCAGTCATGCCTTTGATCACCCCGATTTCCGTAAGGACTTGCATTCGGTGGTGAACTGCTTGCCTTGAGATTCCAAGTCTCTTGGCAAGCTCCCGGATATGAATCCTAGGTTCCGCACCTATCAGAATCAACAACTTCCGGTCAGTATCATCCATTTCCTTCAGAATGCCCACGCCATGCGAAGTATTGAACCTTTCTCACAAGTACCTGGATGCATGAGTTTACGGATTGCTTTCCCCGCAGATCCGACCCGTCCCTGCTTGCTGCATACGTAAATCGGGGTCGCCTGACCCGAAATGTTCTTAAAAGCAATTGCAATCCTGTGCGCGGGATTCAATGAAAGCACTGGTTGCCTATTTGTCCTCGACGGGGAACACGAAGAAGATTGCTGAGGCCATCTGCGACGAAATCGGATGCGACAAGGATATCATGAAGGTCGACGAGGTCCAGGATATCGGATCGTATGATATTTCCTTCCTCGGGTTTCCAGTCCACGGGTACGGGCCGGACAAGAAGACCAGGGAGTTCCTGGAGAAGCATTGCACCGATGGACGCAAGATAGCACTCTTCATAACGCATGCTGCCCCGGAGGAAGAACCGGAACTCCCGGAAACGCTCGCGAAGTTCAAACAGGCCGCAGCCGGAGCGGATCTCCAGGGGGTCTTCGACTGCCAGGGAGAGCTTGCCAAAGGAGTGAAGTTCTTCATGAAGATAGCTCCAAACAAGAAGCTGCGCTCACAAGCAAAGAGGGACAACAGCAAAGGACAGCCAGATGCAACTCGAGTGGAGAAGGCCCGGGCATTCGCTCGAGAGACTATGATTCGGATGAACTCTTCGAAGTCCCAATCAACCATCCGCAATTCCGGCTAGGTTCACCAAGATTTCCGCAGATGATTTCATTGCCTTCCGATGCGTTCACGGGGGTACATGAAGGAGGAGCTAGTAGCGCCATGCGGCATGAACTGCAATGTTTGCGCTGCATACCTGGCAGTCACGCATGACGTCAAGAGCAAGGGAATCCGGATGATGTACTGCATCGGGTGCAGACCCAGGAACAAGCCCTGTGCATTCTTGAAGAAGGATTGTAGCCGGCTCCGCAAGAACGAGGTCAAGTACTGTTACGAGTGTCCGACCTTTCCGTGTGAGCGTTTGTCGGCCATCGACAAGCGGTACAGGACGCAGTTCAGAATGAGCGAGATCGAGAATCTGCACCGCATCAGGGATGAAGGCATCGAGTCTTTTCTAGAGGCTGAGGAGACTAGATGGAAATGCCCAGAATGCGGCGGGGTGGTGTCCTGTCATAACGGCATCTGCTTCGACTGCGGCCTGGAGAAGTTGAAAAAGAAGAAGCGACTCTATCGGTGGGACAAGAAACCAGAATGATGCGTGCAGTGGCTGATCGAAAGACGGTAATTCATCGAAATTCGAAAAGACTTATCTACGACGTTGAAATGCCGTAGACCAAGGGGAGGAGGTTGGACTATGCCGGCGTTTGCAGAGAGGTTCAAGATAAGGAAACCAGTGGCAATACTGAAAGAAGAGGACAAGAAGCAGATTCACGAAGCTGGCCTGGACGTCATGGAGACCGTTGGTGTCAGGATACACAGCAAGATCGCCCGTGACTCGCTCAGAAGGGCGGGAGCCACAGTCGATGAGAAATCCAGCGTCGTCAAGCTCCCGATGGATCTGACAAAGTCATTGATTTCGAAAGTACCGCAGGGCATCGTCCTGGCGGGTCGCGAACATGAATTCGACCTTCCTCTTGACGGACAGCACTGCTACTATACGACCGATGGCTGCGGCATCAGCGTCTGGGACCAGAAGACCCGAAGCAGAAGGCTCTCGGTCCTGCAGGACATAACGAACACTGCAATCATCAGTGACTGGCTCCCGTATCTCAGCATATACGAACCGATGGTCGTGCCTTCAGACATCCCTCAGAAGACACATGTCGTCGTTGGGATGAAGGAATCCTTCGACATCACGAGAAAGCACATCCTCAGCGAATCCACATCGACCGCTAGAGAAGCACAGCTCCAAATCAAGATGGCGTCGGAAATCGTTGGCGGGTTGGACGAGCTGAGGAAGAGGCACATCATGTCGGCAATGGTCTGCACGATGTCCCCCCTCACTCTCGACGGACACGCCACGGATGCGGCCATGGTCTGGTCGGAGGCGAGGGTCCCAGTGCACATAACAGGAATGGCGATGATGGGCGTTAGCTCACCGGCTACGATCGCTGGAAACCTGATCGTCAATCACGCCGAGACCCTGGCCCTGGCAGCGGCGATGCAGGCGCATGCACCAGGATCTCCCGCGATCTACGGTTCCGTCCTCTCGAACATGGACCCAAGGACGGGAGCGATACAGCTGGCCTCGCCCGAAGGGCTCACCCTGTGTGTGGCGGCAGGTGAGATGGCCAGATACGTCAAGATGCCGTCGTATGGCGGCACGGGATGCAACGCCAAAACACCGGGCATGCAGAGCTCGCTCGAGAACGGTATGCTTGCTCTATCGAGCGTGCTGTTCGGACAGGAGATCAACAATGGAATCGGTATGCTCGATTGCTCGACATTGCTCTCCTACGAGCAGATGATCATCGACGACGACATCGTAGGAAGGGCAATCGCTGCCGGCCGCGAGATCCCCGTCACGAAGGAGAGCATGCATCTTGACATGATCAAGGAAGTAGGCATCCTCGGAATGGGCGCCAAGAAGGGAAGCTTCCTTGGGGAACGGGCCACGATGACGGAGGCGCGTCAGTTCTACCAATCATCGATCTTCAACTCTGAACCATACGAACAGTGGGAACTGAAGGGGAAGAAGGACGATCTGACAATGGCTAGGGAGAAGGCCGATTGGATCCTGAAGAACCACAATCCAGTGAGGCTTGAGGGAGGAATCTCGAAGCGGCTCGACGCAATAGTCAAGGAAGCTGCCAAAGCCTGAGGTCATGTAGAATCGAAGGAGGAAAGCGAAGTGGCAGTCGCACGGATGCGATTCCTGAGCTCAGATGAGGAGGAGTTCGTTCATGACAAGAGTCTCGAGACTCTGAGCGAAGTAGGAGTGCTTGTCAGGAGCGCATCCGTACTATCGATGCTCGATGATTCTGGAGCGAATGTCGACAAAGAGAGTCGAGTCGCAAGGATGCCCGAAGGCATGGTCAATGATGCGCTCAAGAAGGCGCCCAGCAGTCTCAGGATGTGCGCGAGGAACCGCGCGAATGACATAAAGATCCCGACGACTGGAACGCCTCATCTGACGACGGACGGCCTCACGCTATACATGACAGATATCGAGACGGGCGAAAAGCGCCTCGCCACCAGAAACGATTTCGCGGAATTCGCAAGATTAGCAGATGCTCTCGAATCAGTGGATTTCTTCTGGCCCATAGTGACGATCTCCGACGTCCCGCCAGGCAGTCATAACCTGCACGAGCTCTGGACGGCGTTCCAGAACTGCAGC
>CAZTFD010000098.1:0-6486 GCA_964612225.1 uncultured Thermoplasmata archaeon
GACTGCGGCGACCTGGCATCCGAACGGCTCTGTCGCCCGCGTGAGCAGGAACCCCTTCGGCAGGTGATCCTCTCCGCCCGCTGCATTCACTCCGGCGACCATCGCCATCTTGACCGCGATCGTCCCGAGGCCACTGACTACTGGTTTGCCAGTGACGAGGTCAGGGTACTCAGTGCAGTCGCCTACAGCGTAAACATCCTTCTCGCAGGTCATGCACCGGTCGTCCACGACGATCTGCTTCGTCGCGCCGACGCTGCATCCAATCTGCTTAGCAAGCTCAGTCTCGCCACGCTGACCAGTTGCGACGACGATGAGGTCCGCGTAGAACTCGCGCTCCTCCCCGGTCTTTCTGTCCTTTGCCACGACACCGTTGGCCTTCTCGTCCCCGAGGAGCTCAATGACCTGGAACTCGGTGAACATCTTGACGCCGTGCTTCGTGATGGCATCGGCCATCATCTGCGCCATGTCATCGTCGACCATCGCGAGTATGCAGTTCGGAAGGAACTCGACGATGGTCACCCTGCAGCCTCTGACCATCAGCGCCTCTGCCACTTCGAGCCCGACGAGACCGGCCCCGATGACCACGGCCCTCTTTCCCTTGTAACCCAGGGACTGAATACCTCTGGCGTCCTCGATCGTCCTCAGGACGAAGACCCCTTGCTTCAGCTCGTTTGGCTTGTCCTCTTTGAAAACGCCTTTGATCGGGGGAACGACTGCCTTCGCGCCGGTCGCAAGTATGAGGGAGTCGAAGGGCAACTCGATCTTCTTGTCCGGAGTCTGAACATGGACTATCCTCTTTTCCTTGTCCACCGAGGTCGCACTGCTGCCGAGAAGGATGCTGATCCGATTCTTCTTCAGCCTCTCCTCAGGCGCTTCTATGAGGTTCGTCAGCTCGGGAATGATGCCGGATATGCCGTACGGAAGGCCACATCTGGAATACTGGGGGTAGGCTTCCCTCTCGATGATGGTTATCTCAGATGTCCTATCCGTCTTCCTCGCGAACTGCGCAGCTGTGGCTCCGCCACATCCGCCGCCAACGATGACAATCCTCCTAACCATGGACTCTCTCCCAGCGACGTCGCGAATAACATCGTTACCGTTAAATTGTTTGCACACACGTACCCGCATAACGCAGACGGCGGTCACTAGACCCAGTCCAGACAGGCGGATGGCTCCCTCCAAAGCATTATAAACCCCTTCAGCATTCGCTCACTTCCCTAGGCATGTAGGAGAGCAGTGGGCTCGCATGTACTACACCGGAGGGAACACAATTGGTAGACCAACACCTCGTCGACGTAATCAAGAAGCTTCAAGCCGAGTCGAAGCAGAGGAAGTTTTTGGAGTCAGTTGAACTCGCCATCAACCTCAAGGATATCGACCTCACCAACCCGAAGAACAGGCTTCAGGAGGAGATCATGCTCCCGAACGGCCGTGGCAAGCCCATCAGGATCGGAGTCTTCGGAAGCTCTGAGATGGCAGTGAAGGCGAAGGGCGTGGCCGATCTCATCATCCAGCCGGAAGAGATCGAGACGCTCGCATCTGACAAGGCGAAGGCCAGGAAGTTCGCGCGCGGAGGAGATTTCTTCCTCGCAGAGGCACCACTCATGCCCACGATCGGTAAGCGACTTGGTGTCGTCCTGGGCCCGAGGGGCAAGATGCCGAAGCCGATACCGCCGGGCTCTGACCCGAAGGCCGCCATCGAGAAGCTGAGGAGCAGCGTGACCGCCAGGACGAGGGACAAGAAGACTTTCCACCTGGCGATAGGCACGAAGGACATGCCCCCGGATAAGCTGGCGGAGAACCTCGACGCAGTCCTGAAGAGGCTCATGACGAAGCTCGAGAGGGGCAAGAACAACATCCAGTCGGCCTATGTCAAGACCACCATGGGCCCTTCATTCAAGGTGATGTGAGATGACCGCACACATAGCCCCGTGGAAGAAGGAGGCCGTGGCGGATCTCGCGAAGATCATCACCAAGAGCAGGGTCGTCGGCGTGATAGATGTGCACGGCGTCCCCGCGCCCGCCTTCCAGACCATGAGGACGAACCTCAGGGGCAAGGCGGACATAGTGATGCTCAAGAACACTCTTCTCAAGATCGCACTCAAGCAGGCAGGCAAGGACAAGAAAGGGCTTGAGATGCTGGCGGATAGCATCGATGGCCAGTGCGCGATAGTCACATCCGACCTCAACCCGTTCAGACTGTTCAAGCAGCTCGATAAGACCAAGACCAAGATGCCCGCAAGAGGAGGCGAGATCTCCCCAGACGACATCGAGATCAAGGCCGGCGATACGCCGTTCAAGCCCGGTCCGGTCGTCGGAGAGCTCCAAAAGGCGGGTCTGCCCGCCGCTATTGAGCAGGGCAAGGTCGTAATCAAGAAGGACAAGGTTGTCGTCAAGAAGGGTGACAAGATACCAAGGGATGTCGCTCTCGTCCTCTCCAAGCTCGAGATATTTCCGCTCACGGTCGGCCTGGACCTTCACGCCGCCTTCGAAGAGGGCATGATATACAAGAGGGATGTGCTCGCGGTCGATGATGTCCTGATACTCGGCCAGATGAAGGCCGCGGCCGCAGGCGCGATGAACCTCGCAGTATTCATCTCGTACCCGACCAAGCAGTCCATCAGACCAATGCTCGCGAACGCTCACTACAAGGCGATCAACCTCGCGGTGAACGCGGAGATCGCGAACAAGGAAACCATCAAGATCATGCTCGCGAAGGCAAACGCCCAGATGCTATCTCTGGCATCCAAGGTGCCGGCCGCACTTGACGACGAGCTCAAGGGAGCCTTGAGCAACGCGCCGAAACCGGACAAGGGCGGAGAGCGAAAGGAAGACAAGAAAGAGGAGAAGAAGGAAGAGAAGAAGGTCTCCGAGGACGAGGCAGCGGCCGGCCTTGGAGCACTGTTCGGATAACCGATGCAAGGAGGCAGAAGAATGGAATATGTATACAGCGCGATGGTCCTGCACGCGGCAAAGAAGCCCGTGACAGAAGAGGGATTGACGAGTGTCTTGAAGGCAGCCGGCGTCGGCGTAGATGCCGCCCGTGTCAAGGCGCTCATCGCGGCCCTGGACGGCGTCAACATCGACGAGGCGATCGCCACAGCGGTGGCAGCGCCAGTCGCAGCCGCACCAGCAGCGGGACCCGCCGACAAGAAGGAAGACAAGAAAGAGGAGAAGAAAGAGGAGAAGGGAGTCTCAGAGGCCGAGGCCGCAGCGGGTCTTAGCGCTCTGTTCGGGTAATCCCCCATCCTTCTTTTTCAAACCTCTTCCAGAGTCTCCTTCAGACAAAACTGAACTAGAAGAAGACCGTGGTTTGCGCAGAACCAGTTCGAAGTCGAATGTGAGCTACGGCTCTAGGTCTGCTCGAGCATCCTGTTGACTTCCTTCTCGAACATCGACACGAGCTCCTGCCCGATCTCCTTCCTGAGCTTGGGAGGCACCATCTCGATGCCGATCTTGGCGCCGACCTTGCCGATCTTGAGCACCGCGTAGGCCTCGTGCACTTTGGCCTCCATCAGTTCCTGGACGGCCGCTTTGAGCTCCTTCTTGAGCTCGGGGTTCGCCTCCAGCTTCTCCTTGATCGCCCTCTTCACCTCGTCCTTCACCAGGTCCTGGATCGCCTCAAGGAGGAGCGTCTCGGAGCTCAGCATCGTCTTAGTGCCCTTCAAGACTGAGCTTATGATGTCGTCATCCGATGCCATTGTCTACCCGGCCATCGACCGCATTTATAGCTTAAATCGTTTTGCTCAGAATGAGGAGTTTCGCGGGCCGCACACGAATCTTTTAAAACCAACCGTGCCGATAGCCGCTCGGAATCCAGAAGCTGACGCCGATGTGGGACACAATAGGGAAGAGCGTTTTCAAGGACCAGCGCACACTGTCTTTCGACTACGTGCCTCAGAAGTTGGTTCACAGGGAAGCACAGATGAAGAAGCTGGCCATGCTGTACAGGCCGGTCGTCGAATCCAATTTCTCCCAGAACGCCGTCCTGACGGGAAGCGTGGGCACTGGAAAGACCGCCACCGCCAAGCGCTTCTGCATGGACCTGAAGGAACATGCCGAGAAGCAGCAGAAGGCGGTCGATTGGGTGCTCGTGAACTGCAGGCAGAGGAACAGTGAATCGAGCGCTGTCCTGCACATTGTGAACCACTTCCAGCCGAACTTCCCCGACAGAGGTTTCTCGATTACGGAGATGCTCAGGATCCTGAGGAAGGACCTGGAGAAGCGCAAGGTGCACCTCGTCATCGTCCTCGACGAGGCCGACATGCTACTCAAGAAGGCAGGTTCGGACATCATCTACAAGCTCACGAGGTTCGGCGAGGAGAAGGTGGATAGCAGGGAGCTCGTCTCGCTGATGCTCATCTCTCAGAAGAACGTGTTCGACATGCTAGACGCGTCGAGCGCGAGCACTTTCAAGCGGACGAACATCATCGAGTTCGGGAGATATTCGGTCGAGGAGCTGAGAGACATCGTCTCTCAGAGAGCTGAGCTAGCCCTCAAGGAGGATGCGATCAACGACGACTCGATGGACCTGATCGCAGAGGTCTCAGCGGAGTGGGGCGATGCGAGGTTCGCCATCGAGATCCTCGAGAAGGCCGGGATGCTCGCGGACGAGGAGAACGCGGGCAAGATCTCGGTTGAGCATGTCCGTGCCGCCAAGGCGGAAGCGTACAGCTCGATCACTGAGTCGAAGCTGGTCGGGCTTGACACACACCAGAAGCTCGCCCTGCTAGGAATCGCCAGGGCTTCCCGGGGAAAGGCATACATCACTACGGGGGACGCCGAATCCGCTTATAAGGTGGCATGCGAGGAATACGACGAGAAGCACAGGGCGCACACGGCTTTTTGGGGTCTCATGAAGGACCTGGACATGCTGGGGGTGGTCAGCGCCAAGAAGAGCGGGCCTGGCATATCGGGCAAGACCACGGTCATCACACTCCTCGACATACCGGCAAAAGTGCTCGAGGAACGCGTGCGCCAGATGCTGGATGCCAAGCGCTGAGTCCCGACCGGATGGAGGCGGACCACCATGTCGTTAGTCAAGTCTGAAAAAGACACGCTTGCCAAACCGAGGAAACGGACGATGACGGGCCGATTTGCATGTATTTTAGGCTGATTGGTCAACCTCGAACGGCACCTGTGCCTTCAGCAAGAATCCTTAAATACGACAGTTTCCGTCATAGGCTTTGAAGGGAGGGTTGGCACATCGCTGAAGAGGATAAGCCAGCCGACGACCTAGTCCGAATCCAGGAAGGTCTTTGCTATGTTGTCAAAGAGCGGAAGCCTTTCCTCGCGTACAAGCTCTTCGAATCAAGCCTGTCCGAAGATGTCCCCGGCCTGTGTGTGACCCGTCAGTTCCCGGAGAAGGTCAGAGAGGCATTTGAGCTCAAGGACACCCGGATCCTATGGCTCAGCCACACGCCGGGGAAGGACCATCACAACCCGACGAGCGTAGGGACCCTTGCGACCGTCATCTCATCGTTCATCGAGCGCTACAAGAGATGTGTAGTGCTCATAGACGGACTCGAGTACCTCGTGATCAACAACGGCTTCCAGCAAGTGCTCAGGTTCGTTGAGCACATAAACGAACAGGTCATGCAGAGCCGCTCGACCGTCCTGATACCGATAAGTCCGAGCGCGTTCAGTGAAAAGGAGCTCGCGCTTCTTGAGAGGAATGTCGAGTCCATCGATCAGCCCTCGGTGAGCATCAGCCTCGAGAAGGACTTCACGACGCTCATAGATCAATACAGATGAGCGAATCCTGTTTCTAGTGCGCGTTCCAAGATTACGTCGATAATCCTTTTGTGGAGATGACGTCATGCAGGCAACATGCACAAGACTCCGCTGCACGACCAGCACGTGGCGCTTGGAGCAAAGATGGTCTGGTTCGCCGGCTGGGATATGCCGATCCAATACTCATCGATCATCGACGAGCACATGACTGTGAGGGAGCGGTCTGGAGCGTTCGATGTTTCCCACATGGGCGATTTCCTGATCAGGGGCAAGGGTGCGGGCGATCTGATCAACACACTCTGCACCAATGACATACAAGGACAGCCTGTCGGGAGATGCGTTTACGCGCACATTCTAGACGACCAGGGGAGGATCCTGGACGACACCATCGTCACAGTCCTCGGCGAAGATGAGTACTTCATGGTGCCTAACGCAGCGACCACGCCGAAGATCAGGAAGTGGGTCGAAGGGCATCTGCACGGGCAGGAATTCTACGACATGTCCGCTGATCTCGCGGCGATCGCCGTCCAAGGACCAACGGCAAAGGATGTTGTTGCAGAGCTGACCTCAGCCGACCTCTCATCGCTCAAGTTCTTCTGGGGCGGGTTCATGAGGCTGGACAAGATTGCGGCCAAGGGCTCATCCCTGGCCACGAAGTTCTTGGCAGGCAGGATTCCTTTGAACGGCCCAGGCAACGGTATTATGGCGTTCATCTCTAGGACCGGCTACACGGGCGAGGACGGGTTCGAAATA
>CAZTFD010000099.1:0-6435 GCA_964612225.1 uncultured Thermoplasmata archaeon
CGGAAAGGGGATCCGTATTTGAAGCCAGTCTTGACGATCAGGCCCTTCCCCTTCAGGTCCTTGAACGCGTCGAGGCGCAGGTCGAAGTCCGGCTGCAGCTCCCTGGCGCGCTTCTTCAAAGAGGCCAGAGCAACGGCCCTGTTCGTCTTCGCGTCCGTGAGCTTAAGGGCTCCGAGCTCCTCAAGGAACGCTGCCTCGATAAGCGACAACTGAAGGGTCGGGCCGATGAGCTTCCCGAAGTTGTGGCCCCCGTGCAGGGCCTTTGCCTGCTCGAGCTCGGGCACCAGGACCCGGTCCGCCATCAGGACACCCAATATGACGCTGCTCAGGTCCACGGCCCCCAGACGTCCCTTTGGAGCCACCCGCCTGACCTCGTAATAGGTGACATCGCTCTCTTCGTCGACAACTGCCAGAAGGAGCTTCTTTCGGACATCGGATGTACGGTCGAGGTTCTCCAGAAGGTCACCCAGGTTGAACTCCGAGCGCTCCGATATCGCGGCGACCCACCACTTGCTCGGGGTCTTGTTCGGGGAGCCGCCTCTCGGGAAGACCCTGAAATCGAGAGGTGGCTGGCCGAGCTTGACAATGTAACCTCTTGACCTCAGCTCGCGATAGACCAGGTATCTGATCTCGAACCCCTCGGAGAGCTTGTGAGCATGTCTCAGGAGTTCTCCGGCGGACATCTTCTTGTCGTCAGTCTGGACCTCCAGCCTGTTGGATTCGACTAGGTAGAGCGCTTCCATGAGGTTCAGCTTGACAGCTCCGCCTGACTGTGGCACGCCGTAGAACCCCTTGTTGTGTATCTGGCTGGCCTCGGCCTGTTCGCTTACCAGGACCTCGGAGCCATGCAGCTGACCGGTCATCCGCGTGGCATAATGGCTTGGGTAGATATTACTGTGCTTCAAAACCCGCTGAGTGGTCTTACTTGATGACAATTGGTCAGCCGATACCCTGCTAGATGGCCCGTTTCAAACCGGGGCGGTCATCGCTTCTTGGATTCGAGTCCTCGGCCCAATCTCCTGACCATCTCTGTCCAGGCGTCGATCGCCTCAGATCGCGGCATGCCCGTTGAAACGAATGCCATGAGCCCGAGCTGAAGAGCGACCAATCCTCTGGCGATACTCTCCGTGTCGACGTCCGGCGGTACCTCTCCCGCATCCCTCCGTTCTTCCCAGAATGCTGAGATTGCCGTCACTAACATCTGGTCCATCTCCCTCACTTGCTGCCTCGCATTAACGTCGCGATGAGCTTCGGACAAGAAGTCGCATATCAGATTGGGAAACCAGCTTGGCATTGACTTCAGTATTCTCTCAAATGCCCCCTCAGTGGTCTTGATGAGACCTTCATTTCGCGATACCGAGAACTCGTTCACGATCACGCTCTCCACGAAGGAGTCTCCGACCGCGCCGATGAGTGCCTCCTTGCTCGAAAAATATTGATAAACCGCTCCCTTGCTAACGCCGAGAGTCTTCGCAATGTCACTCATCGTGGTCTTGCGGTAGCCCTTCCTAGCGAACTCTGCGTTCGCGGCCTCTAAGATCCGCTTCTTTGCATGCTCCTTGTATTCGGGAACAACCTTCGGCATTTCTCCCAGTCATGATGTAATCTGAGCCGGCATATTTCAAGGGGACAGACGTGTAGCATTGATATACCTAGAGTCACTTTTCTGACCTGAGGACAGTTTTGGTGGCGGTAGTCTGGGCAACGAAGAAGAATCTTCGAAAACAGCCTGTGGTGCATGCGGTCTCAAGATATCGCCTGACGAGAGCGTTTGTCCCCGTTGTGGGAATGTGTTCCGCAAGCATGAGGGAGAATGGGACTGGAAGCTCATCCCGAGACAACGCACGCTCAAGAAGACCGAAACGAAGGATGAGATTTCTGAAGAGGATGGTCAAGATTGAACGCCAGTTCCACCAGGAGATCGGATTCGTGACTGCATTCTTGCCGCAATTTGGTCTCAGATCGATAATGCACGGGAACAGACTCCTCCACTTGCTGGCACCGTCTTGAGAGGTTCGTCCATGCACCACAGTATGAACCGCGTGCAACAACTACTAACAGCTCTCTGCGAGGATATTGAGAGACAGATAAGGCCGAATCTCCAGGGGTTGATGGGGACACTCGTTCACGGTTATCTGCCCCAGGTATGGGTCTTCGAGACCGAATGCGGCGCGTGCACTCTCTTCCTGGACACCGAGGGTAACGCTCGCGTTTTTCCGGGAGCGGACCGGGATGTGGATGTGACAATCCGTTGGAGGAAGGACGCCCTCGAATCAATTCTTGCATCGAGGAACCGTGATTCCGTCTCGGCCGGGGACTACCCGGACGTGACCGTTCACACTGACAAGGGACGGGCCGCCTTCAACTACCTCAGGAAGGAGGTCGGACTCTAGTGACACGAGAAGTGTGACAGATTTCGACATGCGCTAAAGGTGCCTTTCCCTTTCCATGTGTTGGCAGTACTCGGGACTTCTCATCAAGGCTTCCGAGCAGAACGCGGCTAGTTATCACGACTGACGAGCTCGACAATTCAGAGCGTTATCCGGCCTCCTGGCTACCAGAACCCTATAACACAATCTTCATATAGAAGTGCTAGCATATTTGAATCCCGAGGTCCGCAGGCCTCCTCGAGATGTGGAGGCTTTGGACAGTAGCAATCAGAGCTAACATTTCACGATACTGGTGAGAATCATGTCAGACAAGAAGGAGAAGATACTCAGGGTGGTCCAGGCGAAAACCGCTGACGACGGGAAGGGAATAGCCAGGATAGACCCCGCACTGATGAGGATACTCGAGCTCAGCCAAGGGGACACGGTCATCATCGAAGGCGCCAGGAATACGGCCGTGACGGTCTATCCCGGCTACCCGGAGGACGAGAACCGAGGCACGATCAGGATCGACGGAGCGATCCGGAAGAATGCGGATGTCGGGCTCGACGAGAAGGTCGGGATAAGGAAGATCGTCCCGAAACCGGCGACCAAGGTGACTCTCGCGCCCACACAGCCGCTCAAGATCCTCGGCGGTGAGGAATACTTGGCGCAGTCACTCGAGGGACGCCCCATCGTCAAGGGGGATCTAATCGAGGTCAACATCATGGGCCGCAAGTTCGACCTCGTGGTTCAGAATTTCACACCCGCTGCAGATGCAGCGTTGATCCAGAACTTCACAAATGTGAAGCTGAGCGAGAAACCCGCAAAGCAAGAAGTTGCAAAGGGTCCGAAGGTCGCATACGAGGACATAGGCGGCCTCCGGGACGAGGTCGACAAGGTCAGGGAGATGATCGAGCTGCCTCTGAGACACCCTGAGCTGTTCGATAAGCTCGGCGTCGAGGCGCCCAAAGGCGTGCTGCTCCACGGGCCGCCTGGCACGGGCAAGACGCTTCTGGCCAAGGCGGTAGCGTCGGAGACGAGCGCGAACTTCACGTCCATAAGCGGTCCCGAGATAATGAGCAAGTTCTACGGTGAGAGCGAGGAGCGGCTAAGAGAGATATTCAAGGAGGCCGCCGAGAACGCACCAAGCATCATATTCATCGACGAGATCGATTCCATAGCCCCGAAGAGGGATGAAGTAACCGCTGAGACAGAGCGAAGGATAGTCGCTCAGATCCTGGCGCTCATGGATGGCCTGGAGAGCAGGGGCAAGGTAGTCGTGATCGGCGCAACGAACAGGCCGAACGCACTCGATCCGGCCATTAGAAGGCCCGGCAGGTTCGACAGGGAGATCGAGATCGGCATACCGGACAAGGAGGGCAGGCTAGAGATACTGCAGATCCACACAAGAGGCATGCCATTAGCAGACGATGTCGACCTGGTCCAGCTTGCCAACATGACCCACGGATATGTGGGCGCAGACCTGGCCGCGCTAGCCAGGGAGGCAGCGATGCGCGAGCTCAGGAAGATACTGCCCACGATCGACCTCGAATCGGACACGATCCCGATCGAGGTTCTGAACAACCTCCATGTGACCATGGAGGATTTCATGGACGCGTACAGAGAGATGCAGCCCTCGACGCTCAGAGAGGTCCTGCTCGAATCACCCAACGTCAAGTGGGAGGACATCGGTGGACTGGACGAGCCGAAGCAGGAGCTGATGGAGTCCGTCGAATGGCCTCTTAGGTACGGTGCGCTCTTCAAGCACATGAACGCCGTCCCGCCGAAGGGTATCCTGCTGTACGGACCGCCTGGGACTGGCAAGACCATGCTAGCAAAGGCGGTGGCGACGGAGAGCCAGGCCAACTTCATATCGGTCAAGGGTCCCGAGTTCCTTTCGAAGTGGGTGGGCGAGAGCGAGAAGGCAGTTCGAGAGACTTTCAGGAAGGCCAGGCAGGCAGCGCCTTGCGTCATCTTCCTGGATGAGATCGACGCCATCACGCCCATGAGAGGTAGGTCGAGCGATTCGGGAGTCACCGAGCGTGTGATTAGCCAGATACTCACGGAGATGGACGGGCTCGAACCTCTGCACAGCGTCGTGGTCATTGCGGCCACCAACCGGCCGGACATGATCGACCCGGCGCTCCTCAGGCCCGGCAGGTTCGACAGGCTGGTGCTGATCCCCCCGCCCGACCTCGAGGCGAGGAAGGAGATACTCAAGATACACACGAAGGGAAAACCATTGGCTGACGATGTCGACCTGGACAAGCTGGCAGCCAAGATGGACCTGTTCACGGGCGCTGAGATCGCGGCCGTCTGCAACGAGGCGATGATGCTCGCGATCAGAGACTATGTCCTCGACGGAGGAGATCCGGAGGAGGACAAGATCAAGGACGTGAAGGTCGGGATGAAATACTTCCAGAAGGCCATGGACAAGGTCGAGCCCATGAGCGAGACCGAGCTGAAGAAGTACGAGAAGATGTCCATGAACACCATGTACAGATGATCCACCATGAATGCAAGCTTCAAATCGGACGAAACGATATCTGATACCCAGGAGAACACGAAGGACCCATGGCTGTGAAAAGGGACGAGCTGCTCACAAGACTGCGAGAGACGCTCGCGAAGGCCGGGTTCTTCATCTCGGATCCTCACAACATACGTAGCATCAGCTTCGATATCATCGCACGTCGGGACAAGGAGCTCCTGATCATCAAGGCGCTATCGAACATCGATTCGCTATCCAGCGACGACGCCGAGGAGCTACGGATCCTCGCAACGACCCTTGGGGGCAGCCCGATGGTCATTGGCCTGCATTCCAGCTCCGCCAAGCTGGACCACGGGATCCTGTACTCTAGGTTCGGCATACCGATCATCTCCGAGGCGACCTTCCACGAGCACATGCTGGAGGGCGTGCCCCCCTTCGTGTACGCCGCCCCCGGAGGCCTCTACGTCCGGCTCGACGGGGATCTCCTGCGGAAGATCAGGGAGGACCGGAACATCTCATTGGGCATGCTGGCCGAGATCGCAGGTGTTTCGAGGAAGGCCATCCAGATGTACGAGAGCGGCATGGGTGCGATGGTTGAGATCGCCGCCAAGCTCGAGGAGTATCTGAACGAGCCCATTGTCGTACCTCTGAATCCGTTCTCATACACGATCGAGGTCGCCAAGACATTGAGGACTTTCGACGATTTCAAAGGCCTCAACAGGGACGTCTTCGAGATGCTCAAGGAGATCGGCTATTCCGTCACGCCGACCATCAGGTGCCCGTTCGACGCGTTGGCGAGCGAGCATGACGTCCTGCTCCTGACGGGTGTCGAGGAGGACATGAAGATGATGGCCAGGAAGGCCAGGATCGTCGGGAACATATCCAGGGTGACCGAGAAGAAATCTGTCATATTCGTCAAGCAAGAGACGAGCGCGGAATCCATCGAGGGTACTCCTCTGATCACCAAGGACGAGCTGAGGCGGGCGGATGATGCGGATGACGTCCTGGAGCTGATCCTCAAGCGCGAGAAGAGGACGAAAGCATGAGCATGACCACTATAGTCCTTGACCGATGCAACGTCCACGTACTGAGCGTCATCAAGGGCCTGAAATCGGAGGCGAACACGGTGAGCAAGGCGTTCGACCGGGTCAGGCCCGACAAGGTGGCCATCTCGTTGTCTAAGGAGGAGATCGAGGGGCTCAGGAACATCCCTGAGGACTACGAACCCGAGCTCTCGAGATACGAAGAGATATACGCAGACGGACTAAGCAAATTCGGTGAGGTCGCCGCCCCTCCTCCCTGCTATGTCGCGGCTCTTGAATTGGCGGAACATGGTAAGATACCGGTCGTCCCTGTCGACATGAACGAGGCCGAGTACTCGGAGCTCTATTGTGCTGTTGTCCCCGGGACCACGCTGTTCAGGCACTCCACCAGGACCTGGCTGCTCAAGAGGCGGAGTTTCAGCGACGATAGCCCAGAGGCCTTCGTGAAGGCCTGGGACAAGGCGGTCAACGGCCTCGAGGCTTTCAGGCTCATAGAGAAGAGACGCGCTGAATCGATGGCCAGGGGAATAACGGA
>CAZTFD010000100.1:0-6434 GCA_964612225.1 uncultured Thermoplasmata archaeon
ACCGAGTAGTTCGCCCTCAGGCTTGAGAGGTCGTACTTCTTCGGGAGGTCGTCACCCTTCGCCATCAGCATCCTGACGGCGGTCGGGGCTGTGTACCAGATCGAGACCTTGTAGCTCTGGATGGTCTTGTACCATCTCTCAGGGTCGAACCTTCCGCCTAGGCCGACCTGAGTGACGCCGTTCGACCACGGGCCGAGGACACCGTAGACGACGCCCGTGACCCACCCCAGGTCAGCGGTGCACCAGTAGATGTCCTCATCGTGGACATCGAGGACCCAGCTGGTCGACAGGGTTGCCTGAACGATGGCCTTGTGTGCGTGCACGACACCCTTCGGCTTGCCAGTTGTGCCTGATGTGTAGAGCATGTACATGAACTCCTCAGGATCCATCGGGACAGCATCGAACTTGTCCGATGCGGCTGCCATCTCCATCTCCCAGCTGACCTCGTTCGCGGCGACGTCCTTGCCGACCACGATGATGTGCTTGAGCTCCGGGAGCTGGTTCTTGACCTCGTAGACCCTCTTCTTCAGGACGGAGTCCGTGACGATAGCGACCGCGCCGCTGTCAAGGAGCCTATCCCTTATGGCATCCGGACCAAATGCAGGGAACATCGGGCTGGCGATAGCGCCGGCCTTGATCGCTCCGAGGAATCCAGCATAGAGCTCGGGTGATCTCTGGAGGAAGAAGAACACTCTGTCCTGCCGCTTGATCCCGAGCTTCGTCATGACGTTCGCGAACTTGCTCGTCATGTCGCCCAGCTGCTTGAACGTGTACTCTTGCGCGTTGCCCTGGCCATCATCGAAAATGAGAGCGATCTTGTCCTTCCGCGTTCCCTTGGCATGTCTGTCGATCACATTGTATGCCGCGTTGATCTTGCCATCAGGGAACCATTCGACCAGCTTGTCGGCATCCGACCACTTGAAGGTCTTCCTCAGCTCGGCATAGTTCTGAAGATTCGGTTTCAATCGCAGCTTCGTGGGATCCTTCTTGACAAGGTCCCCGTGTATCAATTCAGTGCTCTTCTCAGCCATCCGGTCACTTCCAATGCTGTCTCTGGATCCTTTGCCTGCAAGAAACCTGACCGCAATCTGGCTGCGTCTCTCCCCTAGGAGTTGCAGCGAGTGTCAGTTCGATTTCTATCGACCGCATCCTTGAAGGGGGTATAATGCTTTTCGATGCGACAACGCCGATTTATGTCACGGCCAGCTATGTCTATTGTTCACCGGAAACCCGCCCAGCGACGACTTTCGGAGGAGTACGACGAATAACGAACTTGTTTCGAAGGGCACCGAGCTGCTCAGCGAAGACGAGAATCGGTAGTTGCGAGCCATGGTCGGCTGCCCCGGTCCCCGTCTTGCTAGCTAGCTAGCTAGCTAGCTAGATACAGAATGTATTCAGTCTTTCCAGTGGTGATGGACCTTTGCCGCGTGGACCGTGTTCTTCATCAGCATCGTGATCGTCATCGGGCCGACGCCGCCTGGGACAGGTGTAATTGCTTTCGCCTTCTCCTTCACGGGCTCGAAGTCGACATCGCCCACGAGCCGGCACCCGCCCTTCGCTGTCGGGTCGTTTATCCTGTTGACGCCTACATCAATGACCACGACGCCGTCTTTGACCATATCCGCCTTCACGAACTGGGGCGACCCGATTGCGGCAATGAGTATGTCCGCCTGACGAGTTATCTCCGCGAGGTTCTTCGTCCTCGAGTGGCAGATCGTGACCGTCGCGTCGGCACCCTTCGCCTTCTGAATCAGGATGCATGCGACCGGCTTTCCGACGATGTTGCTCCGGCCTAGCACGACTACATGCTTCCCAGCGGGGTCATTCCCGCTCCTGACGAGAAGTTCTTGGACGCCGTGCGGTGTGCAGGGCAGAAAGCAGTCGCTTCCGACGACCATCTTGCCGACGTTGATCGGGTGGAAGCCGTCGACATCCTTACCCGGGTCGATCCTCAGAAGGACCTTCTCCTCGCTGATGTGCTTGGGTAGCGGGAGCTGAACTAGGATGCCGTCGAACTTCGGGTCCTCGTTGTATTTGTCGATTAGTCTCAGGAGTTCGTCCTCGCCGGTGGTGGCAGGGAGTCTAATCGTTTCGGAGCAGATGCCCAGTTCGTTGCACGCCTCCCCCTTCTTCCTCACATAGACCTGGGACGCGGCATCCTCACCAACGATGATGACGACAAGACCTGGCTCGACGCCTTTGGCCTTCATCTTGGCGACTTCCGCCTTGATCTCTACCCTGATGCTCTTGGCGACTTCGTTGCCGCTTATGATTTGGGCGACCATTTGACCACCTG
Source organism: uncultured Thermoplasmata archaeon (assembly GCA_964612225.1). GTDB lineage: Archaea > Thermoplasmatota > Thermoplasmata > UBA10834 > UBA10834 > COMBO-56-21. The sequence continues at coordinate 2,297 of CAZTFD010000100.1, forward strand.
AAAAACGGGATGCAGAATCCCTACTTAAGGATTCTTCGCAGATGACCTTCCCACGAGTGGAAATAGAACGGATATTGGGTGAGAAGGCCTACATTGCCGGTCCCGACCGCCGGCCCTTGATTCCACGCTGAGGCCGCATTACGAGAACTGTCTACATCTTCCTCGATATACGATACTATTGCATCGAACTCTGCGATATTCGTCGAAAATTCGAAAAAGCTTTTTAGGTGCGCACGTTACCCCCTCCAAAGGAGGTCTTAAAATGGCTATGAAGCCAGATATTGAGATTGCGCAGGCAGCGAAGGTTCAGCACATCGAGAAGATCGCGGAGAAGGTTGGCCTATCCCGTGACGACCTCGAATTCTACGGTAAATACAAGGCTAAAGTGCCCTTGGAAGTACTGAAGAAGTTCGACAAGAACAAAGATGGCAAGCTGATCTTCGTGACTGCAATAACTGCGACGAAGGCAGGTGAAGGAAAGACGGTCACATCCATAGGCCTGTGCCAGGCCTTTGGGGTGTTGGGCAAGAAGGTCATGCTCTCTCTGAGGCAACCCTCGCTGGGCCCGACCTTCGGCATCAAGGGAGGCGCCACAGGCGGTGGCAACTCCCAGGTCTACCCCATGTGGGACATCGACCTGCACTTCACGGGAGACATTCACGCCGTGGGCACCGCTCACAACCTGCTCTCCGTGCTCGTGGAGAACCATATCGACAAGAGGAACACGCTCCAGCTCGACCCGACCAGGATCGCGCTGAGGAAAGTCATGGACATGAACGCGAGGGAGCTCCGGAAGATCGTTGTTGGACTCGGCGGCAGAAAGGACGGCGGCGTCCCGCATGAGAGCGGGTTCGATATCACAGTTGCTTCTGAGATAATGGCCATTATGGCCCTCTCAAAGGACATGGCAGACCTGAGGCAGAGGCTCTCGAGAATCGTGGTTGGATACACATACGACAACAAGCCGGTGACCGCTGACAAGCTGAAGGGCATCGGCTCGATGTGCCTCCTGCTCAAGGACGCGATCGCACCGAACCTGGTTCAGACCCTCGAGGGTCAGCCGGCGTTCGTCCATGGAGCTCCGTTCGCCAACATCGCGCACGGCAACAGCTCGATCATTGCTACAAAGTACGCGCTCAAGATGGCCGACTATGTCATCACCGAGGGCGGCTTTGCGGCTGACCTGGGCGGAGAGAAGTTCTACGACATTGTCTGCAGGACCGCGAACCTCAAGCCCGATGTGGCAGTCCTCGTCTCGAGCGTCAGGGCGCTCAAGATGCACGGCGGGATGTCCGAAGACGAGCTCGATGCGCTTCTCAAGAAGAAGGCCCCGTCGAAGGAAGAGGAGAAGAAGCACCTCGAGTACCTCGAGAAGGGCTTCGCGAACCTGGACAAGCACATAGAGAACATGCACAAATTCGGCGTGCCAGTGGTCGTGGCGTTGAACAGATTCCCGACTGACACGGAACCAGAGCTTGACCTGTGCAAGAAGCACTGTGACAAGTTGGGCGTGCGCTCTGCCCACTCCCGCGTATTCGCTGAGGGAGGCAAGGGGGGCGTAGATCTCGCCAAGGCCGTGCTCGAGTGCCTGGAGAAGGAGAAGTCCAACTTCCACTACCTGTACGACGAGAAGCTCCCGATCAAGAAGAAGATCGAGATCATCGCGAAGGAGATCTACGGGGCGGACGGAGTCGTATATGTCGGGACAGCGTCTCAGAACATCGCAACCATCGAGAAGAACGGGAACGACAAGCTCCCGCTCTGCATGGCGAAGACGCAGCTCTCGCTCACCGACGATCCAAAGGTGAAGGGAGCGCCGAAGGGCTGGAAGCTGTCGGTCAGAGAGGTCAGATTGTCTGCGGGCGCAGGATTCATCGTCCCGATCACGGGCGAGATGTCGACGATGCCTGGCCTACCTGTCGAACCAGTCGCCGAGAGGATAAACATCGACGACAAGGGATACATCACTGGCCTGAACTGAGCGCTCATAGGATCCTCCGGGCATTGTGCTCCGGAGGCGCCAAACCTCTTCATTCAAATTCCAACGGGGAGGGCTTTTATCTCCCCATCAGCGTTCCAGGTTACCAGAGCATGTCCCCACTGGACAGGGGGCAACCGAAAAGCAGTTCGTCATGGGAGGGTTGACATGAATCAAGTCCTGATAGTAGGAGGGGGACCAGCTGGACTGACCGCTGCGAAGGTCCTCGTCGACAGAGGAACAGAGGTCGTCCTCGTCGAGCGGAAGGAATCGCTGGGCGGCATGGCCCGCGAGCTGACCTGCAAGGGTCTGGTCGAATGCAGGAATTGCGGAGTCTGCTTCGCCATTGACCGCGCCGCAGATATTCTTAGAGAGCCAAACGCTGAAGTGCTCCTTCTTTCTGAGGTAGCCTCAGCCACAAAGACCGATCACGGATACGCTGTCAAGATCAAGACCTCCCCGAGATACGTGACGGATGACTGCATCGGCTGCGGCAAGTGCGTGGCCGCATGTCCCGTCGACGGAAAGGCCATATTCCCTCCGACTGGAAGCGGCCAGCCGAGAGTCTATTGGATCGACAGGGCCCAGTGCCTTCATTTCAAGAAGAGCAAATGCGACAAGTGCTCATCCGTATGTCCCACACACGCAGTCGATTACGAGGACCGAGCGAAGAACATCACAAGGAACGTGGACGCGGTAGTCTATGCGACCGGCATCGACCCGATCGACGCATGCGAGATGACCAGGCTCGGGTGCGGCACTCTGAAGGATGTCGTTTCTAGCGTCGACGCCGAGAGAGTCCTTAACGAGAAAGGACGGCTGATGAGGCCATCCGATGGGAAGGCCCCCAAGAAGATCGCGGTCATGCAATGCGTGGGCTCAAGGACAGTCAAGTTGGGGGTAGAGTACTGCTCCAAATTCTGCTGCAAGTACGCAACCAAGATCTCACAGCTCCTGCTCGACACGGACCCTGAGATCAACCTCGATTTCTACTTCATGGATCTTAGGACGCTCTACGAACCTCAAGATGAATTCAAGGTCTGGGCTAAAGGCAAGAAGACCGTGAAGCTCATCAGGAGCATGCCCGCAACGGTCTCGCCGGGCAAGGACGGCAAGCTGCTCCTTAGGGCCACGGGGGAAACTGACCTGGACATCACAGAAACAGAATACGACCTGATCATACTGTCCGTCGGCATGCGCCCATCAGGCGCCTCAGCAGAGCTCGCGAAGTCCTTGGGAATCCAGACGGACAAATCGGGCTTTGCCGTTGCGAACCACGAACTGGAGAGCAAGGGCGTGTTCGTCTGCGGTGCCGTTTCAGAACCGATGGACATCGAGGAGACCGCTGTCAGGGCAGCCGCTTCAGTCTCCAGGATGCATCACCAGAAGGAGGTGGGCACATGAAGGCCAGAATGCAGGTCGTCCTGTGCAGGTGCTGCACGGAGATGCCCAAGCTCCTGGACATGGAGAAGCTGCAGAACATTGCCGAAAACTCGAGCATGGTCGTGTCGGTAATGGCAGTGGACGCGGTATGCGATGGGAAGGACCTCGCACGAATTGTAGGCGAGGCCAAGGAAAGAGAGGTCGATAGAGCCGTCGTCCTCGCCTGCCACAAGAAGGACATCAGCCCCAACCTGCTGAAGGCCTACAGGAGAGCTGGCATCAATGAATTCTTGGTCGAGCTCGTAAACATGAGGGAAGAGGTCGTCCTTCCGCACTTCAACGAGCCCGAGAGAGCTCAGGCGAAGGCCGAGACGAAGCTGAAGGCGGCGCTCACACGCGCGGTCATGCTCACTCCGCTCGAGAAGCAGACCGAGGAAATGAAGACGAGGAATGTAGTGATAATCGGTGCGGGCGTCGCAGGTCAGGCAGCTGCGCACGAGGCTGCGAAATCAGGCGTCCACACCATACTTCTGGAAAAGACGGGCAGGTCGCTCAAAGTCCCAGGGGTCATCATGACCCATGCACAGCTGATTGGTGCCTCCGGATACGGCGGCAACTTCCAGCTCAAGATCAATGCTGGCGAGAAGTCTGAGGAACTCGGCGCGGCGGCCATCGTCTTGGCCGTCACGTTTCTGGTCAAATACACCTTCGACAAGAACCTGCTGACTCCCGCCGTGCGCATCATTATGGGTTTGATTTTCGGCCTCGCCCTTCTGG
>CAZTFD010000101.1:0-6432 GCA_964612225.1 uncultured Thermoplasmata archaeon
AAGCCGATCGACGAGTGCAGGTCGGGGTTCTTCCACGGCTTCTGGCCCAGGACAGTGATGCTGCCCGCATTGGGTTTGATCAGGCCCAGGACGAGCTTGAAGAACGTGCTCTTGCCAGAACCGTTGGGGCCGACTATGCCAGTTATCCCTGGCATGACTCTGAGAGCGAAAGTGTTGAGGCCGATCACCTGCCCGTACCATTTGCTGAGGTCTTGCGCCTGAATGATAGGCGCAGGACCATTATCCTGGGCCGTCACTTGCCGACCACCTGCCTCGTCAGTCTGTAGTACACAACCGCGGCCGGTACGATGATCAGGGATGCCACGATCGCCACGAGGGCGCCCTCGTCGACATAGCTCGGAACATCTCCCTCATATAACCAGTTGAAGAGTATCGACAGCGAATCGATCGGGCTGATGATCCGCCAAGCCTCGTCGAACTCGGAGAAGATGCCAGCGACTATGTACAGAACGAAGAAGGACATGAAGGTGCCTACCGCAGCGTAGCTCTTCCTTTTGGTGAAGGATGAGATCATCAATCCGAACGGGACGAAGAACACTGTGACGAGCGCTCCGACCAGGGCGGTCTTTCCCAGCACTCCGAAGCTGTATGAGTAGTCACTGCCGGACTGAGTCGCTATTGAGACGAAGGCAACGACGACTGGGGGTATTGCGCACATGAGGCTCATCACGAGGAGCGCCCCAGCGGCCTTGCCAGCCAGGTAGTCCCTGATCTTGAGCGCTCTTGAGAAATATAGCACAAATGAGCTGCTGGCCAGGTCCTCCGATATGAGGTCAGAGGTCACGACAGCGGCCAATAACATGGCAAATATCGCGAACGTGCCATTTGCCAGGTAGGAGCTCATGTCCGAGTTCTCTAACCTCTCGTGAGGGACGAGGACGAACAACAGCATATTCAGCGTATGGACCAGCAGGAATCCGAGGACGAGAAGTATGATGACGCCAGTAGACCTGACCTTGTGTCTGAACACGCTTCTGGCGATGACGTATAGCCGAAGATTTTGGGCAGTCCTCTCACCCTTCCAGGGGTGATACTCGATGGGGTTAATGCCCATCTCTTCCGCCTCCTCTGAAAGCCCGCAGGAATACTTCTTCGAGGTCCAGGATCTCTGGATGTAGACCTCTGACTTGAACGCCATTCTCGGCGGCCAGTCTGAAGACCTTCTTCCCATCCTCGCACCCCCGGACCAGCAAGGTGATCTGCTCTCCAACCTCGTCCCTCTTTTCAACTATCTGGCAGATCTGCTCCAGAGCTCGGACATATCCCGACAAAGCAGCCGCGGAGCCGCGAACGGTCAAGCTGCGCACTCCCTCCTCGCCAGCCAGAAGAGTCTTCATCTCCCCGGAACGAACCAGCTTCCCGTTGTTGATGATGACAGCGTAGTCGCAGATGCGCTCGACATCCTGGAGGATATGAGACGACAGGATGATCGTCTTCTCCGACGATGCCATCTTCTTGACAAGACCGAGCAGTTCCTCCCGCCCTTGAGGGTCCATGCCGCTCGTGGGCTCGTCGAGAAACAGGAGCTTGGGATCGTGGACTATCGCCTGCGCGAGCTTCACCTTCTGTTTCATGCCGGTGGAGTACGACTTGATGGGTCTGTATCTCTCCTCGCCGATCCCCACAAAATCAAGCATCTCATGGCTGCGTTGCATTGCGTCAAGTGACACCATGCCCGAGATCATTGCTAGATAGGACACGAGCTCCACCGCGTTGACAGATGATATCAGGCAATCATGTTCGGGCATGTACCCGATGCTATCTCGAATCACGAGGCTTTGGGTTTGGGAGTCCAATCCACCAACTGAAATCGTTCCTTTGTTAAGGGTGAGGAGACCCAGAGAAGCCTTGATGAAAGTGCTCTTTCCAGCTCCGTTCGGTCCCAACAGACCGACGATTCCTCGGGGAATATCCGCAGTGAATCCGTCAAGAGCCATCACTGGCCCGAAGTTGACGGTCACATCTCTGGCTGAGACATGGATTGAATTCGCACTGGATGCTGTCTTTTGACCAGCAGCCATCTCTCCTGCCATCGGCCAAGCGAAGCGTTCGAAAGACATAAGCATTTCGAGCACTTAGCGGCCTGATTGTCGCGAAGTCGTGGATCGAGTCTTTCGGTTTCCCGTGGTCGGACGAATAGTGCGTGGGTTCCGATTCGGCTCTGACACAATGTGTCAGGATAGACCGCAGAGAAGGAAGGAAACAAGGAGTCTAGATCGATGCGATGATTCTCTGATTGAAGAAGAACCGGGCGTTCAAATGCGCACGCGGCCGTTCGAGTTCTCCGAGACCATCAGAATCGAAGACACGGACCTCAGAATAACGAAGCGATATCCCAACGCTTTCAACAAAACCGACCTGGGAGCAGTCCTACAGAGAGAAGGCTGCGACGCAGTGGTCATCATTGGCTTGAGCGCAAGCGGCTGCGCGCTGGCGACTTGCTTAGGGGCGAACGATCACGACCTCTGCGCCTTCCTTGTCAAAGATGGAGTGGCATCCCACAGTGAGGATCATGTACGATTCGCGGAGGAGATCTGCGACACATTGAGCGTGCGCGCATTCGACAAGACCCTGCGTTGAACGGACAGCCGCCTAGGCCGACTACGGATTATATAGCATGAAAGCCAATTCGGCATCATAGCTGCGTGCTAAGGGGAAAGGGTAGGAGCAGCTCTCGGAGGAAGAGGGGATTGAAGATGAGAACCAGATTGTATAGGTCAGTTCGTGTGGTAGCCTTGGCGATCGTGGCACTATTCGTGCTATCGGCGTTGCCTGTTCTTCCTGGGGAGGTGACGGTCACTGACACAGCCGAGGCCGCGGGGCCTTACTATGTCAAAGTAGGATTCATCCAGGATTTCAGCTTCTGGAATCCTCTGAACCTGAAGATGGTCAGCGACTATGTCGCCTGTTTTCTGATGCACAGCGTCCTGTTCCAGTACGACGAGAACTGGGAGGGGCCCGTTAACGACCTGGCCACCGGATACTACCAGGTGATCAATCCGTCAGGGAACATGACCACATACATCAACATCACGAGCAGCGCGTACTTCAGGAACTCCGTGGACCCGTTGGACACGAGCCACCCGCTCACAGCTGCGGACGTCGCGTTCACGATCAACCTCATCCTCGACACCCCGGGCGGGACCTGGGACAACTACCTGAAGAACATCACGGGCGCGAACGCCACCGGACTACACCAGGTCGCAATCGACACGTCCTTCCCGAAGGCGACGCTCATCGACGACTTGGTCTGGATACCGATCCTTCCCCAGTACGTCTGGGACGGCACCCCGAACCCCTTGGGCCAGAAGAAACCCGAGTTCCTGGTCGGGAGCGGTCTGATGTACTACAATTCGTCGTCGAAGGGGTCCTGGTACAGATTCACCAAGGCGCCCAACTACCATGGTTCGACCGATTATCCCCTCGGAGACCCGCGCGGGGACCGAGTAGTGGGAGTTGACGGAGTGCTCTACACTATATACACAGATCCGACGGCCCTGTCAATAGCCATGAACAGCGGCCAAGAGGATTGCATAGACATCTCAGGTGAGCCGAACCTGTTCCTCAACCAGGTCTCCGACTCATTCTTGAAGCAGGTCACGAACGAGATGGCGATAATCGATGTGGCCATCAACGCCATCCCCCCGGAGTTCAGGAGGACCTCGGGCGGAGGCTTCGGCCAAGGCAACATGATCCTGCTTGACCCGAACGTCAGAAAGGCGATCGGAATGACGATGAACAGGGCGGAGGTCATGAACCTGCTCTACGGTCTGCCATTAGAGGCATGGTCCGTGCTGTCCCCTGGATATTGGCAGGCGGACATCGCCGGCAAGCTCCCGTACGACCCTGCGGGCGCGAAGGCCTTCCTGGAAGCGAACGGATACAACGACTCTGACAGCGACGGCTACCTTGAGACCACGAGCAGCCCACTGTGCTACCCCGTCGCGATGGGCTACGTCCCAGCAGGGACCCAGCTGACGTTCAGGCTGCAGGCGCCCAACTCCGATACGAGCTACGCGACCATCGGTCAGAGCTGGGTAGGATGGGCTAGGCCTGCGGGGATTCAGTTCAACTACGAGACATTGTCCGAAGCCATTATGATCAACAACGCCTGGTTCAAGGCAGACTACGACGTCTGGGTATGGTCCTGGTACTGGAGCCCCGAGCCTCTATCGAACCTGCAGGTGTGGAAGACCACGAGCCTCAAGCCCGGCGGAGACAACTGCCAGATGCCGATGGGCCCCTGGTGGAAGATGGTCGATCCCGTGGAACAGATAGGCACATCCGCATTCGATGAGAACATGACCGTTGCGCTCGGGACGCTTGACACCGCCGAGAGAAAGGTGCTCGTCGACCAGCTGCAACAATGGATCTACGATTCCTACTGCGAGCTCCCGCCGATATATCCCAACGGACTGTATGTCTGCTCCGAGACCCGATACACTGGATGGGGCGACTGGTCGCTGCATGTGGGACGGTCGGTGGCATCCGACCTGCCATGGCTTTGGTTCGACCTGGAGCCTACGGGCGCGAATTCCATGCCGAACTATGTCCAGCCCCTGGCAAGTCCGTACACGCTCCTCCAGAACGTGCCCTTCATGTTCACCGTGCAGGTCGAGGACCCCGAGGGGGACCCCTTGACCATCACGTGGGACTTCGGCGACGGCTCGCCGACCGCATCCAACACGAGCACTGGCACGGGCGTGCAGGAGTTCTCGCAGTGGCACACATACACGTCGTTGGCGATGCCTCCGAACGGACTGAACATGACCGTCAACGCTTCTGACGGCTATTTCGGCAACAACGCGATCAGCAGAGCCACCGTCTATGTCTCCCAGCCGGACACGCCGCCTTCGGTCTCGAGCGGCCTCACTATGGACCCGCCCTCGATCGCGTACAAGGACCAGTGGACCAGCTGGAGCGTGGGCGCAGCGGATTTTGAATCCTTGGACATCACGTTCACGTGGGCCTGGGACGACGGCAATATCAACGTGACCACACGGACTCAGAGCGCCCTCGGAGGAGGCGTGGTCGACGCGGTCATGCACCAGTGGATATACACCGGAACCTACTCGGTCGAGGTCTTCGCCGATGACGGTTCTGGCCTTCCTGGGCACAACGTATCATTGGCCGCGATAACCTACGATGTCGTCCTCAACGCTCCACCTGATGCCCCGGCCGTATCGCCCATTGCAGGCAACGAAGGTCTGTGGACCGAATGCATCGCCAGCAGCAGCGATGCCGACGGGGACACGCTGAGGTTCACATGGGCCTGGGACGACGGCACGTACAACGTGACAGAGGCGAGCGGCACCGGCCTCCTGACCTCGAGCGCGATGCACATGTGGGCGACCCCCGGAAGCTATCCGGTCGACGTGTTCGTCGACGACCTGAGGACCGAGCCCGGACACAACGTCACAACGAACACCGTAGCAGTGATCTCACCCGCGGGGACGGCGCAGGCGCCCAGTAGCTTGAGCCTGGTGCCTAGGCCCATGAAGGTGTATTCCGCAACCGTGGTCACGTTCAATGCGAGCGCAGTGGACGTGAACGGGGACGCGATCTCGTTCAGCATCGAGTTCGGGGACAGCGCCACGGCCACGACCGCCTCTGGCGGAGCGACTACCGGGAGGCAGTACGCGGTGCCCGAGTTCACACACTCGTACAGCGCGATCGGGACCTATGCTGTGAACCTCACGGCCACGGACGGAACGCTCACCAGCGAGAAGCTCTCCATCGATGTGCTTGTGTCCGCGAACTCACCGCCGCAATTGGTGCTCGCAGAGAGCGCATCCGGGTTCTACAACCGCACCTTGTTCCTGGTGCCGAGCCTGGTGCTCGACAACGATTCGGACGAATTGAGCATCTGGTTCGATTGGGGCGACGATTCGGCGAGCGCCGGTAACGAGACCTATGTGGGGCAGCATGTCTACCAATCCATGGGGAACTTCACGGTGACGGTATATGCGGACGACGGCTACGGTCCCTCGCACAATGTTAGCGCGACTATCACGGCTACCATCAACGAGAACCAGAGACCGATGATCCACGGCTCGATCGTGAAGACCCCGGACCAGGCCACATACAAAGCAGGTGATACTGTGATGTTCACGATCATCGTCTCCGACTACGAGAACGACACGGTCAACCTGACCTTGAATTTCGACGACGGGTCGACTCCGATCGTGCTCACATTCGCCCCAGGCCAGGATGTGAACCTGACGAAGTACGTGAACCACACGTTCGACAAGACAAGGAAGGCATCGTACCATGTGGTTGCCACGGTGGACGACGGCATGTTGATGTACCACTTCGTGAAATCGTTGAACACGCAGTCGACCGAGGTCAGCCTGCCGGTGAAGAAAAGCAACCTCACATTCTATCTCGGGCTGATAGCGATCGCAGTGGTGG
>CAZTFD010000102.1:0-6408 GCA_964612225.1 uncultured Thermoplasmata archaeon
CGTCTGGCAAACTGGCCTCCGTTCGAACTCTCCCTATCCGCCTCGAACTCGATCAGTTGAAGCACTGCCCCTGATCTCGCACAGAAGTCGATCATCGAATTGATATGATTCTCATTCGTGTCCTTCAGGACGACCATGTTGACCTTGACTGGGTTCAAGCCCGCGCGAACGGCAGAGGATATCCCGTCCACGACGAGCCCCGACAAGTCCTTCCCACATATGCAGGCATACAAGTCAGGGTCAAGGGTATGAAGACTCACATTCACTCTTCGCAATCCAGCATGTTTCAAGGGGTCGGCTAGGCGTGAAAGTTGGGACCCGTTTGTAGTCATTGAGACCTCTGCGACCAGGGGAGATATTCTTGAGACGATCTCAAGGATGTCCTCTCTGAGCAAAGGCTCACCACCTGTCAGCTTGACCTTCCTGACTCCCAAGGAGACGGCGATCCTCACGAGATTCTCCATCTCGTCCGGGGTCATCTCAACAACTGACTCCGATTGGCCCTCTCTATGACAATGAGAGCACGCCAGGTCACAGCGCTGGGTCACCGAGAGCCTCAGGCTCCTCACCTCACGACCATACGGGTCCCTGACTGTAGGCTCGAAGGTTGGCTTTGGGACAAGATCTATCGACATGCTCGAATTGGCATATCGCACTCGACTTATAAGATTTCCCCCATTGACATCCTCGTGGTGAATCGACTGGCACTTTCCCGACATGTTTTTATAAGGCATTGTAAATACGAGTCTTTGGGATTAGACGATGAGGGATGGGAATGCGCGAGGCAGTCCAGACTAGCAGTGCCTCGGAGGATCAGTTAGCGAACGGCAAGACCTTGCCTGTCGAGGATGTCCTGGACATCCTGCGACTAATACTCAGGGTCGAGCCGCTCGATGTGTTGCTGCAGAAGGTTGTCAATACGATTTCTGACGCCTTTGGGATCAAGCGTGTCAGCCTCGGTGTCATTGATGAGAGGACAGGAATGTTCTGTCCTAGGGCCTTGCACGGCTATCCGCCCGAGAGGGAGGTCGTCATCAAGAGACACGCGTACACCGTCGAACGCATGAGGAACGATCTCTCGCCCCAATTCAAGATCGGCCGAGGCTGCTACTATGTTAGGGCTGAGGATCAAGCCAATGCGTATGGCGACGATATGGATTACATAATGAACCCAGATCTTGTGGATGTGAAGAGGGATTCTTCATCCGACTGGCACGAGATGGACTACATTGATTTCGTCATGACTGACAGGCTAGGCAACTGGATAGGCTGGATCGAGATCGACGAACCTCTGCATAGGAAGGTGCCGTCAAAGGAGATAATCGACAGAATCCAGATCCTTTCTGACCTCGCCGCGATTGCGATCGAGAATTCGAAGACGTATGAGGAGGCGGTGAATGCTATGACCGATTCACAGTCATACCTCGACCTTATCATACATGACATTGGGAATATGGTCACGCCGCTCTCGTACTACCTCGAAACAATGAAGGAGGCAAACACGATCAACAACAAGGATGTCGAATATCTGGACAATTCCTTGGCCGTCGCTACGGCAATGAAAAGCCTCGTTGACAATGTCAAGAAGTTCTCCGAGGTGAAGGCAACTGAATCCCCGCTGCGAGAGAAATTCGTCCTAAGGAATGTTCTCAGCGAATGTTGCTCAACAGTCAGGCGTCAATTCCCTGAAAAGGACGTACAAGTTCACCTTGTCTGCCCGGTGACTGTCAGCCCGATACTGGCAGATGAACTGATATACGATCTCTTCGCGAATCTGCTGAACAACGCGGTGAAATACACATCAGGAGACACTGCTGAGATAGACGTGACCGTCATCGAGGGATACAGCGCATGCACGGTCAGGATCGAGGACAGGGGCAGAGGGATCCCAGATGCGAACAAGGATAGGATATTCGCCAGGTTCGTGAAGCGCCCTGAGGGGATTGCAGGCTCCGGTCTTGGACTTTCAATCGTCGCACTCCTAGTCGAACGATACAACGGGATCATCGCCGTCAAGGACAGAGTCCCTGGTGACTATAGCCAAGGCGCGTGTTTCGAAGTGTCATTTCCCAAGGTTCTTCCCCATAGCTCAGAATCGAACAGCGCACACGATGTCATCTCGATGAGCGCGTCTCTCGACGGGCCTTCGGCCGACCTGCGAAAGGCATAAGTCCACACTCAAACTTCACCAACGGCTATGATGGAAGCGTCACGAGACAGACCGGAACTAAGGCCCACAGACGACTTCGAGGCCATCCGTCGGTTGGCGCTCTCTTCCGGCCTTGAAGATGGGACATTCCAGCGGACCCTAATAGCGTTCGGGTACTATCTACAAGATGATCTGGTTGGCTGCGCAACGCTCAGAAATGATGGAGATATGTACTCAGTGGATTGGCTTGCCGTCGATGAGCGCATGCGAGGGAAAGGACTGGGCAGCGCGCTTGTCGCAGTGATTACGGAAGAGGCAAGGAAGCGAAGAGCCACAAAGTTGTGGGCGTTGGCCCGAACGCCTGTGTTCTTCGAGAAGATAGGCTTCAGACGAATCATCGCAGATGAGGGCATCGGGCCTGTGCTGGCGAATTGTCTCGTCTGTCGCCAATACCAGAAGAGCTGCTTCCCAGCCATAATGGTAAAGGACCTCTGACCCTGCCAGAAAGTCCGAAGGTGTGAACATCTTCTCTCGTAGACTCGGCAAGATCATTCGAGGGAACACCTTGCTACTCGCATATCCTCCGACCCGTCGCCCGAGCCGTCTCCAGAATCGCTCCAGATCTCAGCCCTAGCTTTGGGTCATCCGTATGACCTAGAACTACCTCGCCTACATATTCGTAGTCGATCGCCGCGAAGAATGCCCTGACGACATGAATTGCTGGCTCGAAAATCTGCGGCTTTGGCGAACCAGCACATGAAACGAACAGCCCCTTGGGTCGTCTCTTGCCATCGTAGACCCTTCTGTGATCAATGTATCGCTCGATCCAGAAGCATTGACATCTGTCTATCATTGCCTTCATCTGAGCCGTCACACCCATGAAGAATATGGGGGACGCCATTACAATAGCGTCTACCTCCCGAATCTTGCGGTAGATGGCAGTCATGTCGTCATCATGCAGCCTGCAACCTTTTCCTGAATCGCACTCTCTGCACTCCATGCACGGATTGACCACAAGATCGACCAGGTCCAACCGCTCGGCCTCAGCGCCAGCCTCCCTCGCGCCGTTCAGGACTGCGTCCAGAAGGGAGGCGGTATTCCCGTCCTTGCAGGGACTGCCGAGTATTCCGAGAACCTTCAGGGCCATCGCACCGGCAAACCACCCAGCAGTTATTTGAAGTTACTGGCTTGGCACCCCGCAAGCTTAATTGGAGCGCTGCATATTCGGCTTCGGGTCTGATGGTTTTGTCGGAACGAAGGTTCACGGGTAAAGGAGTCATCGTCACAGGTGGCGCCTCGGGGATAGGTAAGGCGACTGTGGAGAGATTCTTGGAGGAAGGCGCGAAAGTCGCTATCATCGATGTCTCAGTAGAGAGCGGTGAGGCCGCTCTCAAAGAGCTCAAGAAGAAAGGCTTCAGGCCATTGCTGTTCGTCGGTGATGTCACCAAATCATCGGATGTCAAGAAGATGGTCAGAGAGGCCAAGGCGAAGCTGGGTCGCGTCGACATTCTGTTCAACAACGCGGGCATCCTTGTGGAAGGGACTGTGGAGGATGTCACGGAGAAGGACTGGGATCGGATCATGGCTGTTAATGTGAAGGGCGTATTCCTGATGTCAAAGGAGGTCGTCCCGATCATGCTCAAACAAAGGAAGGGCGTAATAGTCAACAACGCGTCCTGCAGCGGCCTCGTGGGAGACAGAAACGCCATCGCATACAATACATCCAAGGGAGCAGTCGTCCTGATGACGAAGTGCTTGGCGCTTGACTATGCCAAGAAGAACATCAGGGTCAACTGTGTGTGCCCAGGAGAAATCGACACCCCGATGTTCAGGCAGGAGGCGAGGTCGCGGAAAATGCCCGTTGAGGAGTACAGGAAGGAACTGTGCGAGTATCACCCGATCGGCCGGCTAGGCGTGCCCTCTGAAGTGGCGAATGCAGTCCTATTCCTTGCATCGGACCAAGCGAGCTTCATTACTGGCGCTGCGTTCTCCGTCGACGGCGGATACACCTGCCAATGACAGAGCTATCTTGCGTGCACGACTTCCAGATTGTCGCCTGACCTGACGCGTTTCAAGGCGGAGAAGTCCCCCACTATGGTCCCGATTTGATTGCAGGGACTGTAGGCCCTCGGTTTGTCGTTCACGCTTGCCGGCGTCCGTCCGAAGAAGATGGCGATGGCGTCCCCGTCCGGCCAGAAGGCTACATCACCTATCTCCATCTCAGCTCCTGCATCTGTCTCCAACTCGGCATGGAAAGGAGCATTGAAGTAGACCTCGTCCCCCCAGGTGTTGGCAACGGACGAGAAGGGAACCGAAGTCAGGAGCGCCTCGATTGTAGGCGTCGGCTCGGGCCTGATCTGGATCATGACGGACCCTCCACCTTTGAACTGGACGCTTATCTTGGACATCACACCAACTCGGGAGCGCAATCACATTTCGAGCCTTTATAGTCCCTGCAAATCACCAGGTAGCTGCCTATTCGCCTAAAGATTTAAGATAGTCAATCGCGTTCGTCGCCCCATAGAGGGAAGGGTGCCTTTCAGATTGTGTTCAGGGCACTGGAAATGGAGAGAAGGAGGTAATAACTTGACATCGCAGAAGTTGAAGGATATGTTGAATGCGGCAATAGCGCGTGAGATACAGGTTTCTATTCAGTACATGTGGCAGCATGTGCAATGGATGGGAGTGGATCACTACGCCGTGAGTGACAAGTTCAAGGAGATAGCAGTCGATGAGATGAAGCACGCTGAGAAGGTCGCTGAGCGACTGTGGTACCTCGGCGGCGTGCCGACAACGAAACCCTCAACCATCAAGGTCGGCGAGGATCTTTGGGAGATGGTGGATCTCGACATCAAGGCCGAACTGGATGCCATCAAGCTGTACAAGGACATCGAGAAGGTCGCTGACGCCGAAGGGGACCCCACGACGAGGTTCATATTCGAGGGTATCCTTGAGCAGGAAGAGGACCATCACGACTTCTTCATTTCGTTGAAGGAGAAGAAGCGGTAGAGACCTGGCCCTTGAAACGCCGTTGCGTCGAGAGGCGCAACATCAAATCCTTTCTTCTGATTTCTAAGCACGCAGCTAGCGCTGAATAGTCAGGAAAAACAACGAACGCGAAGGAACCATACGTTCCCTCGGTAAGGCAATTTGTTTTGTGCGCTCAGGCCCGCCGCTTCCGCCCGAAAAGCTTCCTCTTGATGGCCTTGATCTTCTGTCTCTGGATGGCCTCGGTCGGATTGAGCTTCTTGGGGCACACCTCGACACAGTTGAACTGCGTGTGACATCTCCAGACGCCGTTCTCGTGCTCGATCAGATCCAACCTCTCGTTAGGGATCGCGTCCCTGGTGTCCACGAGGAATCTATAGGACTTGAGCAGCGCAGCGGGACCAAGATATCCTGTGTTCAACCATGCCATCGTGCACGCGCTCGTGCAAGAGCCGCACAAGATGCAGTCGATAGGGTCGTTGATCGGGACTCTTTCCTTGGGCATCTGGATGTACTCCTTCTCTGGGTACGGCTCCTTCCCGACAAGGTACGGCTTCACGGCCTTCAGGCGATCGAAGAACAGGTCGTAGTCCACCGCGAGGTCCTTCACGACCTTCTGGTGCGGCAGCGGGCTCAGCATGACCTCGTTCAAGTCCAGGAACTGGCTAATCTGCGTCTCGCACGCCAGCCTCACCTTGCCCGCGATGACCATCGCGCACGAACCGCAAACGCCCGCTCTGCAGCAGAACCTGAAGGCGAGAGTGCCGTCCTGATGGTTGAGCACCTCGAACAGCGCGTCCAGGACCGTCATCCCGGGCATGAGCTTGACCTGGTACTTCTGCCAGTAGGGCAGTCTGTCGGCCGATGGGTCGAACCTCTGCACCTTGAGGGTGATCTCGTCCTTGGCCATCTCAGTACCTCCTTGCTTCGGGTTTGTACTTGCCGAGCTTGACCGGCGAGTAGGTGATCACGGGCCCGCTCGGGGAATACGTGGCGACTGTGTGCTTAAGGAACTTGACATCGTCCCTCTCCTTGAAGTCCAATCTCGAGTGGGCGCCCCTGCTCTCCTCCCTCTTCAGGGCGCCGACAACTATGGCCTCTGCGACATCAAGCATGCCTTCGAGTTCGAGCGCACGGATCAGGTCCACATTGTATGACTTGCCCTTGTTCTGGATGTTTATGCGTTTGTACCTGTCCTTGAGCTCTACGATCTTGGCGTGAGCCTGGTCCATCAGTTCCTTACTCCTGAAAATGCCAGCCTTGATGATCAT
>CAZTFD010000103.1:0-6391 GCA_964612225.1 uncultured Thermoplasmata archaeon
TGTGGCGACGATAAAATGGGTTGAACTCCTATCATGCTATCTCGGCGTCGCGCTCCGACTAAGGAGGTTAGAGGGTTCCGCATCGGACTGCCCTTCTTAGAACCTCACACGGTCCGCTTATAGACTTCGTCGGGATTCGCGTGGCCATTCGATTCATGTTCGACGGAACCGCTTTCCTTCATTGTCGTCGCGCCTTGCCAGGGCCACGCCAATCACTGATGCCAGCAGTTCCAGGCACTTGATCGTCTCAGTATCGGGGAACCTGCCGTTCTCCGTCTCGGATATCTCGATCCATCCAAGGAGGTCGTCGCCCTTCCCGAAGATGCAGATATCCAAGTAGTCTCCCTCGATTGCGTCATCGAGGGACTTGCGTTTCGACTGCAGCATTAGCTCACGTTCGTATGTTGCCTCCTCACCATTTGCGTATGGGTTGTCCTCCGCAAGCAGAAGACGTGTGAACCTGCTTATCTGCATCGATTTGTAGACTTCCTGGCTATAGAAGTCATCGAGCCTGTAGGACAGCTTCTTGTGTGCCTCCCACTCAGAATCGGACAGACCGGCCATGACCTCGTATCTGTATAGTTCATCGGAAGTGGACCTCAAACCAATCGTGATTTCTTTGATACCTAGCTTCGCTTTGATCGTGTCCGCAGCTTCCTGTAGGAACACATGCATGTTGATTTGAGGGTCTGCGAGCTTTGTTATCAGCGCGTGGACGCAGTCCATTCGTTCGTTGGCAGGGTTACTGCATGCGTATTGATAGGCGAGCCACATCCGCTTCTTGATTATCTCCGGGTTGACCGTGACCTCTGATCCCATAGTTCGTACCCCTTTGCCGGTACGGGAGGAGGGGCTCCTGGACCGTATGACATCCATTGGCTTCCTCTGTATATTGTCTTTCTGGGCAGTTGATTGTCAAGAAATGGACTAGATGCAATCCTATGAATGAAGACGTCTCTGATGTTCCAGCAGACAGAATCCACGAGGGTCGAGATTGGACCATCGAGGCAGAAATGCATTCTGAGAATCAGGGCTTGCCCCGCGATATCCTTCGCCATAGCAACGCCACGCCAGATGCAATAGCGATAGTCATGATTGTCACTATGATCACTGACGGTCCAGACGAACTGGCGTCTCCTGGGACAGTAATAGATGCCAGCTGTGACTTGTCGCTGAGGCCCGCAGAGTTCTCAGCGAGCACCCAATAGTCATACGTCTTGCCCTTCTCCACCGATTCGTCAATCCAGGTGCAACTGGTCGCGGGGACCTTGATTGAGATGATGTCGGAGTCTGAACCTGTTCTCCGCATTACCGTGTAGTCAGTGATTGTCGCCCCTCCATCACCCGCTGGAGGCGACCATGTCAGGACCACGCGAGAATCGACTAGGGAGGCATTCAGGGCGGATGGAGGTCGAGGTGCTTGCGGTGGGGATACTGGCAGTGGAGGAGGCTCCTCCTGTGGGGGTGGCGGCGGAGGCGGAGGTGTTGAATCCGCCTCAATCATCAAATGGTTGACAGCGGCTGCCACCGCAGCCACGGAACTGTTCAATGATGACAGTGCGCTCGCCACGAAGATCGTGTTCGACCAGTCGTAGTTCGCGTCCATCCATATGTTCGACTTCATATCTCCCTGTCCGAATGTTATGTCTTCGGCTAGACCGAGAGTGGCGCTGCGCGCATCCTGGTCGCCCAGTTGGATCCCTACAGGGGACGCGAGAGAGTCAAGCATGGATTCTATTCCATTCTCGTAGTCAGAGTGGTGAATCTCTGCACCCCAGTCCGTCGCAACCCCCATAGTATGCCCGAACACACCGACGTCTGCTACATAATGCGCCATCGCGCCAATTTCGTACGCCGCATTGTAGTAGTCGCTGCCTTCCATGTGTGCTAAGGCGGCAGCGTACATCTGCGAAGCGCGGACCGCGCTCTTGTCATCCTGCACCGTGCCGCTCGAGTAGTAGTATACATGATGGTTCGTTGCGTCGCCGATGTAGTCGGGGTTGTCCGGGGCTTCGGTTCCGAGCAGATACCTCGAATGATATGTAGATGAGAGGAACGAAACGTCCCTGACCTGTATTGTGAGCGCCTGGTCCGCTATCCAGTCGTGGGTACCGTAGTCAGGGTCGGAGGGGTCGGCGGAGTAGCCTCCATTGCTCCATGCTTGAACACAGGGCATCACGCAGGCCACCAAAGCGCCTGCAATCGCAAGACAACTCATGACGTGAGAAACCCAGCCTAGACGCATCAGATGAGCCCCATCGTCTTCTAGTATCGAGTTACTGTCCATATTGTTCTTGTCCTTGCAGGTTGAAAACTCGGGTCTCGGGGTGACTAGTCGAGCCCAGAAAATGAATAGGATTCCGCCGGAGTGGATGCGTCCGTCTAGCACGCCCAAGCTTCATGTAGTCATTCGACTTCCTGCCCCTTTTGCCTAGCGTGTCGGTCCTATGATATACCCGCAAGGACGTGTGCCGGCCGACTCAATATTGGGGTTCAAAAGGTGCGGAATGAGCGGCCAGAATGCGTCGTTTCGAATTGGCGTCATCTCCTCGAACGTGAGAGCGAATGGATCCTTCGGCCTCTGCCGAGGATTTCTGCAGGTAGTTGTTAGGTGGACGAAAGAGCCACGTGGAAGTCGACAGATGGCTATCGCCGTTTTCGCGGCGACGATAGTCGCCATACTCATTCTTGCGTCGGGAGTCCTCAGCGGTGCCCGAAACGATTCACTGCGGCGTTCTTCGACGATGAGCGCCGCCAGCTGGATGTTCGAGACCGTAGATAGCGCGGGAGAGGTTGGCAACGACAATTCCATCACGGTCGATTCGAACGACAAGGCACACATAAGCTATAGCGACAGCACTGACGGCGACCTCAAGTATGCCACCAACTCAACCGGATCTTGGACCAGTTACACACTGGACAGTGTGGGGAATGTTGGCCTGTCAATATCTATTGCGGCGGACTCCCACAACAGCCTCCACATAAGCTACCTGGATTGGACGAACAGGGACCTCAAGTATGCCACCAATGCAGGCGGGGCCTGGGCAACATTCACCCTGGACAGCGAGGGGGATGTCGGTCTTTTCACCTCGATCGCGATAGACTCGAACGACAGGGTCCACATAAGCTACCAGGACTACACGAACGACGACCTCAAATACGCCACGGACGCGGATGGGTCATGGGCCTACAGCACCCTCGACAGTGAGGGGGACGTCGGCTACGATACATCCATCGCGCTAGATTCGGAAGACAAGGTCCACATAGCTTACGGAGATTGGACGAACAACGACCTCAAGTACGCCACTAACGCAGATGGATCGTGGGCAAACAACACCCTTGACAGCCTGGGAGATGTCGGCTACGACACCTCCATCGCGGTGGACTCGAACGACAAGATCCACATAAGCTACCACGATGAGACGAACGCTTACCTCAAGTATGCCACCAACGCGAGTGGATTCTGGACCTACTACTCTCTCGACAGAACTGGAAGTGTTGGCTTGGCCACATCCATCGCAGTGGACTCGAAGAGCAATGTTCACATCACCTACGGCGACTACAGCGTCTTCTCGAACGAAGATCTCAAGTACGCTACAAACGCAAGTGGCTCGTGGGCATACTACACTCTGGACAGCGTGGGCAATGTTGGTCTTTCCACTTCCGTAGCAGTGGACTCGAATGACATGGTGCACATAAGCTACAGCGACTACACGAACAGGGATCTCAAGTACGCATACAGCGCGAAGCCGGACATACCAGGGTTCCTTGTCACAATAGGCGCTAGCCCGAAGTCGGGTCAGGCCCCGTTGACAGTCCACTTCACATCCAATGTTAGTGGAGGGGTTGAACCTTACACCTACTCGTGGGACTTCGGAGACGGAGAGAATAGTACCGCACAGAATCCTGACCACACCTTTGCGCGGGCGGGAACATACGAGGTGACCCTGTTGGTCACCGACTCCGTTTCGACTTCCGGGTCGAACCAGGATGTGATAAAGGTCTCCGTCAAGCGTTTGATTCCTGGCATTGGCGACGACGGCAACATCGTTTTGCTGGCGATTGCGATTGCTTCGGTGACCGCTTCTGCCGCGACCGTGGTCATATTGGTCTTGAGGAAGAGACGGAGGACCGCGAAGCAGAGAGAACTGTTGAAGCACTACACCCGGGAGTCAGATGTACCGACCAAGCGCCCTGAGGAGTCAGTGCTGCGTCATCCCCTAGCAGAAGATGTGCCGCCTAGACAGGATAGTGCCCTGAGTCCACCTGAAGCGAAGCTGACCAGTGTCCAAGACAAGCTGTGGCAGCTGAGGTCCATGAAGGAGAAGGGTTTGATCAGCGAAGGAGAATATGAGGAGAAATCGAAGGAGCTGCTCAAGAAACTCTAGAATCAGGACTGATACGTCTCTTAGTTGGCGAGGCCAATGCCTGGTCTCTATTGGCTGTCTGGCGCGCCGTGTGGCATGAGCCAGAATCGGGCCAGATACTCCTGGTCTGGTTGACTGTGCCTCGAACGGGTTTGATGGAGACCTTGCTGATCTCCGTTCATTCCTTCTTCTTCTCTATGGCGTCCTTCGTGCCTTTCCCAAAGGCCTTGGCAATTCCGAAGCCCTTCTTCAAACCCTTTCCGACCAGCGCCCCCGTCTTCTCCGCCGTCTCTTCTGCCTTTCCTTTCTTCTCTTCTGCCATTCTCACAGCCTCGGAAAACGAGTAGCATGCAGAAGATAGATAGATATTTCGGGACCTTTCGGTCCTTCATGACAATCTGGCGTCAAGCCTGCTTGGCATCCGCTGAGGAGTCCTGAGCCCCCGTCTCTCGTCCGTGCTGGTGATTGTAGATCTCTATCGTTCTTGAAAGCGCATCAGCATATTCCTGTCCGAATAGGTCTATGGCGTATCCTACGACTGTACACAGGTCCACCAAATCAAGAACATCCAGAACGTCCACTCTCGAGATCCACGGCTTCAATCTGAATCTGTCTCCCGTGGGAAGGAGCCTATCCACGTCTTCCACTTTCGGTGCGGTGGATTGAGCCAGGAGAGCGAGGTCGGAAAGACTGCTGCGAATGTCCCTGAGGATCCTCGTCTTGGCATTGCGCTGGGCCTCATCCAGCTTGGAGGACAGTCGGACATCGTCTGGAACGGCATGACATCCGTATCGGTACCAGAGCAGATCCCGTCTCGCGACATCCTTGAGGAAATTCCGTTGGGAAGCGGTGAGGTTAGATCCTTCCTTGACACGACGCTCGAAGATAGCGTCTATGTCATCCCCCATCAAAGGTGATTCCGCTTTCGATGCCTTCTCTTTGCTCGTCATCTATACCATTCTCTAGTGGTTGCCATTTCTCTCTGCGGAATCGCCTTCCCTTTCCTAAGGTTTTTCCTTTGGCTACAAGGCGGTCTGTGTACATATCGACTCACTTGATGTCGAGAACATAGACAAGGCCGTTCGCTTTTCGCTCGACGAAGAACGAGGTCAGACCGTCATGGAATGTGGCTACCTTCTTGAAACCGAGGATCTCGTAGAATCTCCAATTGCTCGCCTGGTCGTCGGTGTATAGGGTGACTGACTTGCACCCGGCATCCCGGGCAGCCCCAATGAACCTCTCCATCAGCTTCTTGCCGAGTCCCTTTCCCTGATACCGTGACTCCACAATGATTAGGTTGACCTCCGCATCTGAGCGGGGAACGTTGACGAGCACCTTGAACTCCGTGGAGAAGAAGTGCCAAATGACGACCGGCGAGATTCTTTGTCCGTCGACGCCGAATATGAATTGCGGGATCATCCCGAGCTCGCTAGCCAGTGGTCCGGGTTTTTCATTGCTCTTGATGCGCCCGATCCTGCCGAACAAGAGTCCTATCACTCCACTTGAATCGTATGCAATCTCGGTCCAGTTAGAGCGGACCATGAAGGTCCGCACGTAACCCTCCATCACCCGAGGATTTGCGAACTCGTCTCTCATGTCCGCGTCAGCGGCCCACGCATCCCAAGCCAATCGTGAGCACGCATCCATATCGTCCGGCCTGAACTGACGGAATGACGGCTCCTCACGAGTAGTCTCTTGGTCCATGGGTCGTTCCTCGGGTCTGTTGGTCGATAGAGGGCATTGTGGTCAGATAAAGATGGCCTGCAATCAGCGGAGGACTGTGGTGGAGTCAAGGTTCTATTGTGCAGGTCTTCCGCACCTTTCACAGAACCTGACCCCTGCAGCAAGGGGTTGACCGCATTGCAGGCAGAACCTCGCGGAAGTCGGTGGCGCCTGAGCTGTGCCCCCTGACGGAGCAGGCTGCCACTGCGGTTGCGGGGTCGTGTAAGCTGGTGGCGGGGCAATTGGCTGGGGTCCAGGCGGGGCGTACATCTGGGCTGGCGGCGCGTACTGCGGGAGTCCCT
>CAZTFD010000104.1:0-6360 GCA_964612225.1 uncultured Thermoplasmata archaeon
CGACGGTGATGGCATTCGACTATTGCACTCTACCCGCCGACGATGAGAGATCGATTCGGCCGTTTGAGCTTGCTCCAGTGGGGAGTCGCCGTTTCACCAAATCCTCGGGAGACTTCATCCCCTGGGGAATCATGACGTTATCCCGAGGCTGTGTCGTTTCTGCGCCCTTGCCAGGACTCTCGCCCTGCTGTTCTGACAGCCCACTTTCTCACGGAGAGGGGACTTTCCTCAGCCGGCCCGCGATGAACGCAGGCCTACCGTCAGCCATCCGCCTTCTCCTGGCAAACGATTACTACGCGATTGGAGTACAAAAGACTTTCTGAATCAATCTGACTGCCATGGTCCTCTCAGATGACTTTCGTGGGAGAGAACGCAGTCTTTATGGTGACATGGCCAGTCACGGAGTCGAAATAGGCCGATCGACCCCTGTTGCCTTCGAGATCCTCCGCCACGATACGTATGTTGTGCTCTCTGAGAACGCTTCTGGCACACATGCTGTTCTCCCTCCCAATATTCGCGATTGCGAGATTGAGGCCGGGGAACATCTGGGCGCCGCCAATGAGTTTCGCGACCAAGCGCTCCTTCTTGACTCCATGTCCAATCATCTCTTTCACTAGCTTCCTCGTGCCAGTGTCGGCATACTTCTCCTCCCGGTCGCACTTGGTCGGAGCGTGTGGCAGAAGGACGTGCACAATGCCACCGGTTTTGATGCCTGGATCGTAAAGGATCACTGCCACGCAAGAACCCAGACCCAAGCACACCAGCTGTTCCGGCGCGTGGCATATGGCGATCTGAGCGATCCCGACGGTCCTTGGTTCACTCATCTTCGGGTTTCTCCCATCCTCTCCAGAATGAGCTTCAGGGTGGATTCCTCGGGCAGCATGAGGAAGTATCCGTCGAAGTGGCTGTCAAGCGCCTTGAAGGATGTGTGGACTGCGAGGACTGTGTCCACTTTCTGAGCGAGGCTTGCCAATGGAATATCCAGGACTGCACCGAGCAGGTCGACCGTCGCATCCGGGGGCGCCGGAATCATGTCGATGTCGATCATCTTTGAGACTGCTATCAGGTACCAGCAGAGGCAGATGTTGCCTACCTCCTTCAGAGCTGATTTTTGGATCTCGCTCAATGCCGAAAGGTCTACCTTCTCTTTGGTGAGGTGAGCGAGGAGTTTGGTGGCCGATGCCTCAGGAAAGATCACTAGGATCCCGCTCTTGAGGTCGCCGCACAAGTATGTGTACGTGCCCGCGACGACCTTGTCGGCCCCTCCTAGCCACTCGGAGACCTTCGCCATGGGCAGGATGTTGCAGGTTGTCACGTCGTTCATGAGCTCAACATCCAGCAGGTAAGACAGCGCGGTCGCAGCACTTCCAGCTCCGATGTTGGCGAACTCTCTGATTATCTCGATCACTCTGCCGGCCTTCTCCTCCGTCATTCCTGCTCATCCTCCGAGTATGGAGTCCACATCCAGTATCAGGGCTATTCTGCCGCTTCCGAGAATCGTTCCGCCGGATACGCCTCTGACTTTCCTCAGTCTGTTGTCCAGTGATTTGACGACGATCTGCTGGTGGCCGCTGAGCTCGTCCACTTCGAGTGCGGCCCTGCGGTCCCTGCTCTGCACGATCAGCGAGTTGATCCCATCCCTCTTCGGTCCGACCTCGACGCCGAAGAACTCCCGCATCCGTATGAGCGGCAGGACTTCGCCTCTAAGCTGGACCACCTCCCTATTTCGGATGGTCTTGATCTCATCAGTCTCATACCTGTGAGTCTCGACGATTGTCCCCATGGGGATAGCGTATGTCTGGCCGGCAATGACGACCAACATCGCTTCTATGATCGCGAGAGTGAAAGGCAACCAGAGCGAGAACGTGGACCCCGCGCCCTTATGAGTATTGACCATGACCGTCCCGCCGAGGTCCTCGACATTCCTCTTCACGACGTCGAGGCCGACTCCCCTGCCCGAGACTTCAGTGACCACTGTCTTGGTTGAGAATCCGGGCCTGAAAAGCAGGTCGATCAGCTCTCTTCCGGGTGCGATATCCGCCTGCTCCTTTGTCATGACGCCCTTCGCAACGGCAGCCCTCCTGATGACATCGAGGTCGATCCCCCGACCGTCGTCGGAGATCTCAATGAGGACATGGTCCTGCTGTTTTGAGGCCACAATCCTGATGAGCCCCATAGGCTTCTTCCCCAGACGGACTCGCTCTTCCACAGGCTCGATGCCGTGGTCGATGCAGTTCCTGAACAGATGCATTAGGGGCTCCGTGATCTTGTCCACCACGGTCCTGTCCAGCTCTATGCTCCCGCTCTCGACTACCAGCTCGACATCCTTCCCCTCAGCTTTCGATATGTCCCTCACCATGCGGGGGAACCTGCTCATGACCATGTCGAGAGGTATCATTCGAATGCCGAGTACCCTCGACTGGATGTCGAACGTAAGCTTGTCTATGAGAGCGGATATCTCCTGAAGTTCGTAGTCGTCGTGCGCTGCCGCCTTGGCCTGCAGCCTGCTCCTCCCTATGACCAACTCACCAACATTGTCCAGGAGGTCGTCCAGCTTGTCCATCCCGACTTTGACGTTCTGCGGAAGGGGTGCATCTGAAACTGATGAGGCCGAGGTCGTGTTCTGTCTCGCCATCCTGTTCCATTTCTCAATAGGCTCGTCAGTCGCGCCCACGAGCACCTCTTCGACATCAGTCATCGCTACTACCCGTCTCAGGGCCTCCGGGAACTTGTCTCCAGGGACGACCACGACTGTCAAGTCCTCGAACACATGTTCGCGCTCGATTTCCTCCTCTGTGGGACTCGTGCGCTCGACCTCTGCGGCCTTGGCCAGCTCCTTGAGGATAACGACCGCCCTCGCAGACGGCAGGGCGCATCGCCTTCCGAGTTTGATCTTGACGGAGACCGTCTTTGTCGGTTCCACTACGCGTTCCTGAGGGAGTTCCTCCTTCGCCTTCTTTTTGACTGGAGGTGGCTTGGGCGCCTTCGATTGGATGGCTTTTAGCTGCCCGATCAATTCGGAGTCCTCGTTGACGGGGGAGGAACTCTCGACGGCCAAGACCATGGCGTCGAGCGCGTCAATGCAACTGAATATTGCCTCCGCAGCCTCGCCCGTTGGTTGAACCCTGTCTTCTCTGATGGCTGAGAGGACGTCCTCGAGCTCATGCGCGGTGTCAGTAATAACCTTCATATTCATCATGCCGGCCATCCCCTTGATGGAATGGCATGCCCTGAAGACCTGGTCTATCATCTCTTTGTTCTTCGGGTCCTTCTCGAGTATGAGCATCGAGTCAGTCATGACCCGAAGGCTTTCCCTGGCCTCGCTGACGAAGAGCTTCGAGTACTTGGTCATGTCAAGCTCTTTCGTCATCCTATCTTACCCTCCAGGAATCTGATGATCTCGGTCGATATCATGTCCAGAGACACGATCTTGTCCGCGGCACCTGCTTCTATTGCCGCTCTGGGCATGCTTGCGGCGACTGAGCTTTGCTCGGACTGAACAAGAATCCTGCCCCCCTTCGCCCTGATCGCCTTAGCTCCCTCAGCGCCGTCCGATCCCATGCCTGTCAGTATGATGCCGAGCACTGAAGCTCCCATGCAATCTGCAACGCTTCTGAACAGGATATCCGCAGAGGGCCTCACGAAATTCACAGGGGCTCCGTCATCTAGCTTCATGATGAGCGTGGTCGCACCCTTCCAGCCGATCCTGATGTGTCTTCCTCCCGGGGCCAGATATGCGACGCCTTTCTCTGCCCTGAGCCCGTCGGACGCCATGATGACCCTAGGTCCTTTCGCATCATCGAGCCTCTTGGCGAAGGATGCGGAGAAGTCCTGGGGTATGTGCTGAACTACGAAGATGAATGCAGGGAGCTCGCGTGGGAGAGCAGCGAAGACGACCTCGAGGGCTCTGGGCCCGCCAGTCGATGCGGCCAGGACTATCACCTTTGTTCCCATGAGCTTGTCCTTCTGAAAGCACGGGAGCTTGTCCGGCAGAGGAGCTCGTGCCTTCTTTAGGACCTCTACTCTCGCATTTGCGACACCCTTGACGACCTCGATTATCGAATCCGCAAAATTGACGATTTCGATGGAGACCGGGCCGCTCGGTTTTGAGATGAAATCCACAGCGCCCATCTCCAGCGCCTTGAGAGGGAGCTGAGTGTCGACCTTGTCCATGGCGCTGAGCATGATGACCCTCGTCGGGGCCTCCTTCATGATCCTCTGCAGGGTCGCAACGCCGTCCATCCTAGGCATCTGGATATCCAGTAGCACAACGTCCGGCTCGAGCGCCTTTACCTTCTCTATGGCCTCTAGTCCGTCCTTGGCCGTCCCGATGACCGAGATGCAAGGGTCTGCCTCTAGCATGTCCTTCAGCACGACGCGCATGTAAGCGCTGTCGTCGACTATCAGGGCCCTGACCTTCTCAGGCATCCGCCACCCCTAGATCTCCATTTGCAAGACGGCATTGACGGATTCCAGGACGTCATCAGCGGTGAATGGCTTGATTATGAAATCGACAGCTCCCGCCTCGAGGGACCTCATCACGGTCTTCTGATGGCCCAGAGCTGAGATCATGATGATCTTCACTTTGCCCCTGGCTTCCTTCAGCCTTCTGACGGCCTCGATCCCGTCCTTGTTTGGCATCACGATGTCCATGGTGATCACATCGGGGCTTTCCTTGAGGTACCTCTCGTAGGCCTCGTCTGCGCTCTTCGCCTCGATCACCTTGTGTCCGCCTGCTTCCAGGATGTTCCTCAGGACCTTTCGCATGAATTCCGAGTCGTCTACCACCATTATCTTCGCCATTCTACACCACTCCTGGACGGGGTACTTCATCACATGACAATTCTAGAACCTTGAGGGGGTCAATCAGCGTTATGAGCCTGTCCTCGTGCTTCGCGATGCCCGTTACGTACTGCGCCTCGATGCCGCTCGTCACATATGCAGGCGCTTTCTCGATCGCCTCGTTCCTTATTCTCACGACCTCGACCACCTCGTCCACTAGGAAGCCGACGGGTGCATCGGATGCGTCAACGACAACGATCTTCGGGTTACCCTTGTCGGCGGACATTGCATCCATGCCGAACCTGACCCTCAGGTTGACGACAGTGAGCAGCTTCCCCCGGAGGTTGATCACGCCCTCTATGTGGGAGGCGCTCCTGTGGACCTTGGCGATATCCTCCATGTTGTGAATCTCCCTGACCATGGAGACATCGAACCCGTACTCTTCCTTCCCGAGCCTGAAGACCACGAACTGCCTCAAACCGGTGTCGGATGTCAACTTACCAAACCTCCCATCACCAACGGCCTCATCCTGACTTCGTCGGGGCCGGGCTGGCTTTCGAGGAATCCACCTGCTTCGTGATGTCGTTCAGATTCTTGGCCAGCTCCGCCAGCTCGTGGGCCGACGCGGTCAGCTCCTCCATCCCGGCCGCCAGGTTCTCCGATGATACTGATATGCCTTCCGCGGACTGCGAGTTCTCCCTCGCGATGGATGCAACCTCGTCCAGCGACTTTGCGATGCTCTCGGTCAGAGCCTTCTGCTCCTCCGTTGAAGCGCTTATCTCCTCGACCATGGCCGCAGTCTCCTGGACCGTCGCGGCGATGTCCTCGAGCGACTTGAGCGATTCCGAGATGGTCCTCGAGCTCTCAGTGGCGTCCTTCATCGTGTGGTCCATCTTGTCTGTGGTATCCTCTATATCGTTCTCGACGAGCTCGATGAGCTGTTGTATCTGGCTCGCGGCCTTCCTGGAGCCCTCAGCAAGCTTCCTGACCTCATCAGCAACCACGGCGAACCCTCTGCCCTGCTCTCCGGCTCTTGCCGCCTCGATAGCCGCGTTCAGGGACAGGAGGTTGGTCTGATGAGCGATGTTCGTGATGATGGCAACGATCTGCGAAATCTCCTTGGACTTCTTCGAGAGCTGCTTCATCGCGTCCGACGTGCTCTCGACATTCTTCAGAAGTGAGTTCATCTTCTCCAGGGAATTCTGGGCGGACTTGCTCCCGTTCTGTGCGACCTCGCTCGCGTTGGCGGAGGCTCCAGCTGCATTCTGGGCGCTCTGCACGACATCGTAGATCGCCTTGGTCTGCTCCGCCAGCATCTTCACCATCTCATCTATCCTGGCGGACTCCGTCTGTGTGCTCTTCGTACCCTGTGTGACCGAAGAAGATACTTGCTGCGTGCTCTCGGTCATGTGACCGATCGTCTCTGCAAAGGCGGCCGAGGACTCCTTGAGCGACTCGGACGCCGTCCTGAGCTCCTTGGTGAGCTTTGACAGGTTGGACTGCATCTGCTTGAAAGCCGCGACGAGCTTCGCCAGATCGCCCTTGCCCTCGACGGCGATCTCTTTGGAAAGGTCCCCG
>CAZTFD010000105.1:0-2153 GCA_964612225.1 uncultured Thermoplasmata archaeon
ATAACGTGATCGTCAAGATCGTCTCCGGCGGCGATTATGGGGTTGGGAACGCGAATCCGACCAACGTCACCCATGAGACGCTTCAATCGATCGAATCGTTCCTCTCGAAGGTCTCTAAGAAAATTGTCGGAACGGATGAGTGTGATCTCGACAAAGTCCACCAACGTCTGGATTCTATA
Source organism: uncultured Thermoplasmata archaeon (assembly GCA_964612225.1). GTDB lineage: Archaea > Thermoplasmatota > Thermoplasmata > UBA10834 > UBA10834 > COMBO-56-21. The sequence continues at coordinate 180 of CAZTFD010000105.1, forward strand.
GGACCCGGCAACACTGCAGCGAAGGCAGCAGTCGATATCGCGTTGTTCGATCTTCTGAGCAGACGGGATAAAAAGCCGCTCTACGAGTTCCTCGGCGGCTCGAGAGACCGGATGATCACGGACATGACGATTGGCATAGAATCCAAGGAGACGACCGTGCGAAAAGCACTGAAGCACACGAAATCCGGCTTCAAGGCGCTCAAGATCAAGGTCGGCATGGAGCTCAATGAGGACATAAAGAGAGTCACGGCAGTGAGGGATGCAGTCGGCCCGTCGATCGAGATCCGAGTAGACGCGAACCAGGGGTACACAGTGGATGAAGCGATCATGTTCTGTGAGGCTATGGCATCGCTCGAGGTCGAGTTGGTAGAACAACCAGTAAAGGCAGATGATCTGGATGGGTTGAAGAAGGTCACAGAAGCGAGCGATGTCTGGATCATGGCAGACGAGAGTGTGAAGTCGGTCATGGACGCCCGAAACGTGGCCAGGGCGTGCGCTGCGGACATGATCAACATCAAGCTCATGAAGAGCGCTGGAATCAACGATGCCGTCATGATAAACAGGATGGCGAGCGCAGCGAACATGCCTACGATGGTCGGATGCATGGGTGAGATACAGGTATCCATCGCTGCTGGCCTTCACTTCGCATTGAGTTCCGAGAACGTCAAGTATGCGGACCTGGATTCTCACTTCAACATCATCGATGACCCCTCGTCAGGGATCGAGTTCGATGATGGATGCCTGATTGCGCCCAAAGGTTTCGGACTCGGAGTCAAGACTCCTCTAGACGACTAGGATTGTGACATAAAGTCAACGACCGATTTGCACACGACTTCGCTTGACCTTCTCACCTTCGGACCGTGGAACTCGGGCACCCATTTCTCCCCGAAAGCCTCATCAGAAATTACTAAGACAGGTGCGAATTCGATCTTCCTGCACATAGCAACGGCCATGAGGGCCGTTGATTCCATGTCGACAGCGACCACTCCTTGTTTCGAATACTTCTTTATCTTGCCCTTCGTCTCACGGTATGGCGCATCCATTGTCCAGACTCCGCCTTCTTTGTACCGCCCACGCCCGATGTAATCTCCGATAGCATTCGCCAGCGACTCCGATGCCTTGACCTTCACACCGCCGGGAACGTAGTGATATGATGTGCCTTCCTCCCGCACACCCCAAGTCGGGACGACTACATCGCCGACCTTGCACTCGCATGATATAGAACCGGCAAGACCCACAAGGAGCACGCGCTTGATGCCGGATGCCACGAGGGTCTCCATGAGCATCGCGGCCGCGGGAGCTCCGACGGACGATTGGTAGACGACCATCCTGCGCCCCAGCCTTCCGTCTATGGCTCCAGACATTAGTGGGGCCTTACCCTTATCTCGGAACCCAGGGGTTCTCACGATCCGAGGGTAGAAGCTCTTTGTCAATGCGATGACGGCGTTCTCAACCTTGAGGTCCGCAGCTTCGAAATCCGTGGGGATGAGTTCATGCTCTTTCGTGAACCAAATGGGGCCTTGCCCTTCTCGCCTAGAACTCACAGCGCACTACCCCCGCTGCAGATTCCCTGAATTGGAGATAAGCCTTGCTGTGTGTTGATATGGATCGCACCAAGTCCTAGGAACAACACTTATAAGGTGGTCCCATTATCCCATGCCAGCGGTCAATAATGCAAAAGAAGATTAGCGAGATCCAGAGCGCCGAATTGAAGTTCAGGGCACTTCTGAACAAGCGCGATGAGATTAACGAGCAGGCTGCTGTTTTGAGGTCCGAGAGGGACAGCCTGCACGAGAAGAAGCAGGAGCTCCAGGAGCAGATGAACGCCGCACGCGACAAGCGGGACGCGTTCGTCGTCCAGATGCGCGTCCACAAAAAGAAGAGGGACGAGCTGCAGGCGAAGGCGAAGGAGCTCATCGAGTTCAAGAAGAAGAGGAAGGGCGCGCCCACGGGCAGCCTCAAGGACGAGATACG
>CAZTFD010000105.1:2253-6228 GCA_964612225.1 uncultured Thermoplasmata archaeon
AGTTCAAGAAGAAGAGGAAGGGCGCGCCCACGGGCAGCCTCAAGGACGAGATACGCGCGATGGAGGCCGATGCCAGGATGATGGAGTTGCGGCAACAGACCGTCCCGCTGTCCATCCCGAAAGAGCGAGAGCTGCTGGACGAGCTGAAGAAGAAGGTAGCCGAGATCGAGCGCATGAAGAAGGTCCTCGCCGAGCAGAACAAGATAGCGAAGGAGGTCCACGACATGGACCGGAGCATCGATGCGCTCTTCAGACAGGCGGACAAGGAGCACGACGAGGTCGTAAGACTCTCAGAGGCTCAGCACAAAGCGCATGAGGAAGCATCCAGCCTCTACAAGGAGACCACTTCACTTTCTGCGGCCGCGAACAAGAAACATACGGATTTCATGAAGCTCAGGGAGGAGGCTGATGCTGCCCACCAGAAAGCCTCCGAGATGCGTGACAAGATCATGGAGTTCAGAAAAGAGAAGCGGATGGAGTGGATAGAAGAGAAGAACGCCATCCGCGATGTGAACACCGCAGTCAGGAGAGCGCTCGACGACCAGTCGAAGAAGGACAAGGCCGCCGACGAGGCGCTCCAGATGCTGCTCAAGAAGGGGAAGGTGGAGATCCGGTAGAGACCTTGGCCAGGAACTCCTTTCCGGTCACCGAACCCGTTATCTTTCCGTCCACGATGGTCATCACAGTATCCGCAATCTGTCCTATCCTCTGATCGTGAGTGACTATCAATATCGTTTTCTTGTAATCGTCCCTGAGCCTCTTCAAGAGCAGAAGTATCTGATGCCCTGTCGCAGTGTCCAGCTCTCCCGTCGGTTCGTCTGCCAGGATTATCGGAGGATCATTCGCCAGAGCTGTCGCGAGGCCAATCCGCTGCTGCTCCCCACCCGACAGTTCATCGGGTTTATGATCCGCGCGAGGCTCCATGTCGACGAGCTTCAGGAGTTCACTGGAACGCTTGACCATCAAGTCCGAGCTCCTACCTGCAAGCCTCATGGGCAGCTCGATGTTCTCTCTGGCCGTCAGGGTCGGTACGAGGTTGAAGAACTGGAAGACTATGCCCACCCTCTCGCGCCTGTGCTTCACCAGCTCCGCATCAGACATGTTCACTAGATTCGTCCCGTCGATCATGATGGATCCCGCAGTCGGCCGATCGAGACCACCAACGATATTTAGAAGCGTGGTCTTGCCGCAGCCTGATGGGCCCATTATCGCGAGGACCTCGCTGCCTTTGATGGTGCAGTCCAGACCCCGTAGGGCGATTACCTCAGACTTGCCCGTCTTGTAGACCTTTATCAGATCCTTCACGATGATGTCTCCCATATCAGCCACCTCTTATCCTGAGCACTTCAGCGAGCTTGAGCTTCCCTGCACGGGAAGTCGCCACGAGCGATGCGATGAGAAGGGATGCCACTGCAATTCCGAGGGCTGCCCAGCTCACGAACGTGAACACCATCGTCCTCTCCACTACGCCACCCGAACCGCCGTCCATGAGGGTGTTGAACAGGTAGGCCGTGACCAGACCGACCGCCGTCCCGACGATGAGCCCGAGCGACATCAGTGAAACGGATTCCCCCATTAGTATCTTCCGCATCTGGGACCCTGAGGAGCCTCTGGCCATTATGCAGGCTAGCTCCTGCTCCCGATCAGACACAGCTACGAATATGATCAATCCTACGCCAACGCTCATGATGGCCATCGACAGAGCATACTCCATATAGAGGAAGTCAGAGAGAGCGCCAAAGGAGAGGTCCCTGTTCAAGCGCTCGAGCTCGTCCACCATCACCGTCGACTCGTACACAACGCCGCCGCTGGAGATCAGATTCCGCTCGACATCGTCCGCAACATCATGGGGGTCCGCGCCGTGCTCAGTGTTGACCAGGAAACCTATCTCATGCCCCGCCCTTGTTAGATTCGACTCGGGGATGAAATTGATAGATCGCTGGTCCATTACCATGTTCGGATAGGAAAGGCCCGGCAGACCCTTCATGAATCCGATGATGGTGATTATGAAGGGTCGGAGAGTGTAATTTCCTGTGCCATCCGTGTCGTCCGGCAACGAGATGCTCACTCGCATCACGTCTCCAACCAAGATGTCCTGCCAATCAGCGAGTTCCTTGGACAAGAGCGCAGTGCCGTTTGTCTCGAGCTCCTTCAGCACCTCGTTGCCTGATCCCGGGAAGTAGAAATCAGACGGATGGACGACATCAGTGTAGTTGGCCGTATCCATGAACACGGCCTGCATAGACGCTTCACCGTAGCCCGTCGTGCTGAGATACATAGTCTGGTACATCATGTACTCATCGACTCCCGGCAAGAACCCGATGGAGGACAGATTGCTCAGGCTCATGTTCTGCGAATCGACCGGATCCCACCAGAACCCGGTCACTTTGACGTCCGCGCCGACTCTGTACTTCACCAGCTCCTTCTGATACGAGATGGTGGATTCCATAGTCACGGAGATGAAAAGCCCAAAGGTAAGCGCGAGGGAGATGATGACTGCAAGGTTGGATGCACGCTTGGGGTTTCTGACGATGTTCCTGTCCACCAGATAGTGCAGCTCCTTGGTCCACGGTTTCACTAGGAGCGTCAGCTTCGCATACAGTCGGTGCGAGCTCCTGGTCGTCAAACGGACAATGCTGAGAGAAAGCAAGAATGGCATTATCGGAAATAACAGAACGCCAAATAACAGTAGCACTATCAGAATCAGCTGGACTATCCATGAACCACCCTCCAGCGTCCAGTCCCATCCCACGGAAACGCAGATGATGCTCCATATTGACAACGTAAGCATCGCAATGTCCTTGGTAGGCTTGTACTCCAAATGCGTCAGAACTGCAGAGTAGTGATGAAGCGCTTCAGCGACCTCTATCTTCGATATCTTCTTGAACGGTCTGTAGGAGGACACCAGCATCAGGAGGACCCCGAACAGAATCGCCATGATTATCGTGGAGGAGCCTATCGAGAGGTCGCCCAGTGAGGATTCCGGTCTTGTCGTTGACGTGAACCCGACCGCAGAGTCCATCAGGAACCTGCTTATGCCGATGCCGAGAAATAGCCCGACAAGTCCCGCGAGGGTCCCCAGGAGCGCCGACTCGAGGAGGAGAGCGCCGAAGACCTGCCTGTTGCTGGCCCCTCGGGATTTCAGTATGCCTACCTCCCGCCTCCTTGTCGTCACGCCCAGGTCCACGCCTACAACGGACAGGTATGTGCCGAGCGCTACCACAGGCAGAGAGAGACCGATGAACAGCAGCTTCATCCCCTCTAGCTGCGGAGCCATTTGCTCTAGAGCTGGGGCAAGATCACTGCCCCCAGTGGTGAACCCATACACCCGTCCCTGAGCGTCCATTCTGTGCTGGATGAATTCCAGACGCTTCAGTGTTCCCGGAATATCGGCTATAGAGATGACGCTGTCTCGATCTATCCAGATGAAGAATTGCAGCCCAGTATTTGAATACGAAGACGTCTCCAAGGCCTTCTGCTTGGGGAGGACCATGTCTGAGTCGTTCATGTTGAGAAAAATCGGGTTGTAGTAGCCCCTGACAAAGACATCATTCTCATTCTGTTTGTAAGGGTAGTCGTAGGGGCTATCGCCACTGCTCATAGGCTGATACCAAATCCTGGACACCGGGAATGTCAGGTTCAGATAGGTTATGTTGGAGACGTACGTGCCGTTCAGGCTGTCCCAATACCCATCATCCCTGGACATCGAAACCATAATGTCGTTGCCTATTCTGATTTGGAGGACGTCCGCAACGCTTCTTGGGATTGCGACCGTCCCGGGGGAGGGGAGTGTGCCGTTGATCTTGAAGGAAGTAAGTATCTTCGACCCTTCCGACGGAAGGAACAACAGAGTCCCGGATGAATAGGGGGCGTAGTACAGATTCGACTCGTTACTGATTGACCAGCCCGTGGATATTGCCAACGGAACGGCCTGCTCCACATCCTTCACGGATTCAATCGCATCTATCCTCGGAT
>CAZTFD010000106.1:0-6215 GCA_964612225.1 uncultured Thermoplasmata archaeon
CCGGGAGGTCCCCGGTTCGAATCCGGTTGGGCCCACTTCCTTTTCACCCGACAAGACTCATTCCAGCCCCTCGATGTTTCTGATTCTCTCTCGGAATTCCATCAGTAGATATGTTTCAGAGCGAAAGGTACGAAAACCGGAACGACATACACCATCTCATGGATGATACGGATGTCAAGATCCTGAATCTTCTCAGAGAAAACTCTAGGATGAAGAACACTGAGATTGCCAGGCATGTGAAGCTGACCGAGAGAGCGGTCCGAGCCAGAATTGAGAAGCTCACCCGCGAGGGCATTATCCGGAAGTTCACGATAGAGACCTCACCCGTCGGCGTGGAGGGTTTGGTCCTAATAGACACGAACGTAGGCAGAACGCCGGCAGTCAAGGAGAAGGCTAGAGAGCTATCAGATGCGATTTTTGAGTGCACGGGAGAGTTCGACGTCGCCGTTCGGCTGCGGGCAGACTCACTTGACGAGCTCAATCGGCGGGTTGACGAACTGCGGGCGTTCCCAGGAGTCATCCGGACATCGACTCTGATCAAGCTCCTCGAAGACTGACGAAGTCCCATCACCCTTGATCCGTCGCCCATCTCTGTCTCGGCCAGACAAATCCAACCAGTGTCAATCACGAGCAAAGGTTAATACTCCCATGGATTCTTTACCAAAACAGTGACCCCATGGACCTGATGGAGGCCATCAAAACAAGAAGGAGCATCAGGAGATTCAAGGCGATCCCTGTGCCCGAAGGCCTCCTGAAAGATGTTCTGAACGCTGCGCGACTAGCCCCTTCTGCGGACAATGCGCAGCCTTGGAAGATCATCATCGTCAGAGATGAGCAGACGAAGCTCAAACTGGCAGCTGCATCGAACAATCAGAAGTTCATCGCTCAAGCGCCTTTTGTCCTCGTCGCGTGCGGCATACCCGACGATGCCTTTCCGACAGTCGGGGGCTACATGAGCAGCCATGTCATCGACGTCTCAATCGCCGTAGATCACCTGACCCTGGCAGCGCACTCGGCGGGTCTCGGGACCTGCTGGATCGCATGGTTCAAGGAGGACAAGGTCAGGGAGATCCTCGGCATTCCCGAGGATGTGAGAGTGATAGCTCTCACGCCCCTTGGCTATCCGGACGAGGTTCCAGAGCGCACGGACAGGAAGAACCTCGAAGAACTCGTAGTGTACGACAGATATCAATAAACCGTACACCAGCACTATAGTCGTCAAGTATCATCCCCCGCGTCGGCAACACTTAGCATACGGCAGGGCCAACATTGGCCAGTCTAGGCATGGAGAGATAGTTTGGCTTCGAAAGGCGTGACCAGGTCGGGAGAGGCATACTGCCTGTCTTGCCACCAGTTAGTGGAGCGGGAAGCCACGAAGTGTGAGGGCTGCCTGTCGGAGCTCACCGATGAGGTCAAAGCCTTCCCGTGTCCCAAATGCAAGACGATAATTGCCTTAGGAGACCCCCAGTGCTCCAGCTGCGGTCTCAAATTCAAAGTACGGACCATCAAGCCGAAGGAGAAGGCACAGGACGACCAATTCCTGGTCAGGCTCATAGAGTGGGGAAAGACACCGGGCGAGAAGCCGCCGGAGCCAATCCACTCAAGTACTGAAGGCGTCGACCTAACCATGTCTGCAGAGGAGCCTGCTCGGGAGAAAGTGCAGCACCTGGCACAGCTCAGGGAGAGCGTCAAGGATCTAATGGCGAACAGGTCGGAGATGCTCGAGCGGATGGAGAAACGCATAGACGACGAGAAGGCGCGGCTGGCCGAAATATCCGCCTTGGACGACAAATCATCATCCGCCGACCAGGTAGAGGCAGAGATAATGGCTCTCGCGGACGAGATGGCGGACATCACCATGCTTCAAGCCCACATGGAATCGCTATCGGACGAGATATCCTCCCTTCTTGAGTCAGTCGATGTCAGCGAACCGGTCAAGGAGCGGGGATTGGCCGCCAGGGCACTAAGGAAGAAGCTGGACGCCAAGGAGAAAGAGATTGAGGAGCTGAAGGCGAAGGAGGAACAGATAGCGAGGCGCGAGGAGATGGTCGACCGGAAGATTCAGGCGTATGCTTTGAAGAAGAAGCAACTGGACGACCACGAGCAGGAGCTCAAGTTGAAGCTCGAGAGCCTTGAGTCAGATAGACAGGAGCTCGAGAGGCTCAGGACCGTCGCCCAGGGCGCCAGCACGGAGCCGGAGCGGGAGGCCGCGAAGGTCGAATGGACAGATGACCAGAAGAGATTGCGTCAGAAGCTCTTGGGCATCAAATCGACAGTGACGCTTCACCAAACCGGCAAGGAACCCTCTCAAGAAGAGCTCGACGAGGTGGAAGGAGACTTAGAGGGCATGATCTCAGACTTGGAGGAACAGATAGGCGCCCTGATACTCGAGAAGACGGACCTTCAGACCAAGATAACCGAGGCATCGATGATGGATGAGGACATGAAGAGGCTTCTGAAGGTGTTGGACGAGATGCTAGGCCAGCTGCCCGAGGACGCAATCGAGCGGTTCTCCAAGTCAGACGAATTCACGGTGTACGAACGCATACTAGATAGATACAAGATTTGAAAAACCCCTTAATCTACAAGGCCATATATCCCCAGACTAATACAGTAACATCCCCCAGCATTAGGTACGCAGACGGAGCCCGGCCGCTATGGGTCTTAGAGACAAAGCTAGAGAAAGTGCATCGAAGTCGGCCTCAGAGCCAACCATCAGTGAGACACCTAGAGATACCTCAGAGCAACCTCCTTCTCAGCCGCCTGCCCAAGATACCCCTGCGGATGCGCGACCCAGGGCGCTAGAACCGTCCGTGACATATCTCGTCGAGGAGGAAAGACCCGACCTGGCCTACAAGTTGTTCCAGGAAGCGGCGGCCCAAGGAATTCGGGGCATGATCGTATCCAGGACCTACCCCAAGAACCTCAGGAAGGCGCTCGACCTCGGAGACACACCGGTATTCTGGCTGACGAATGCCATGAGCGACGAGGCCATTGGTCCCAAGGACCTCGAGCGTCTGACCCTCGCAATAAGGAGGTATCTTGACGAGGGAGGGGGCCAGATGGTCCTCATCGACTCCCTCGAGTATATCATCACCAACAACAAGTTCGTCAGTGTTCTGAGACTCATACAGACGATCCGTGACCTGGTGGCGGTCCACAAGGCCGTGGGGATAGTCTCAATCAAATCGTCCACCCTCGAGCCCAGCAAACTAGCGTCCATCCAGAGAGAGCTCGAGGTATACTCCGCGGAGAGTCCTGCACCGACCCCGGTCGTGCAGCACGACGCGGAGTCGACCGTGATAAGCGAGCTAAAGCACGACGAGATAATTATCGAGGCCGAGAAGCAGGAGGAGGAGCGGAAGAAGATCTCGGCCCAAGTGGCGAAGGTGACCTCGGATGCGCAGAAGCTCGCCCTCGACAGACAGGAGCTCGAGAAGGAGCGCATGGAGGTCCGGCAGACTCTGGTCAGGGTTAGACAGACCAGGAAGGAGCTGGAGAATTTCAGGATCAAGCTTACCAAGGAGGAGGCAGAGCTGACCTCCAGGGTCAGAGCCAAACTCGCCAAGGAGATGCAGTCTCTAGATTCGAAGAAGGCAAACCTCGAGATGATGGAGAAAGAGGTAGAGACGAGGTATCAGCAGCTGGACAGGATAGTCGGCCTCAAGACAGAACAGAAGATGTTCGAGATTGCAGGCGAGAAGAAGCGCCAGGACGCGGAGCGACAGAAGATCTCCGAGATGATGTCCAAGATCGAGGATGACCGGAGGACTATCGACGAGAGACTGCAAAGCATCCAGGAAAAGGAGGTGCTGGCAGAGAAGACCTCCGAGGAGGCTAAGGTCCGGGAGAAGAAGCTCCAGGAGCGGGAGCACGCAATCGCGATCAACAATGTCGAGATAGAGAAAGAGCGGGCGGCAATCGACGCTGGGCGCAAGGACATCGACAGGTTGAGGAAGGCGCAAGAGGACGAGATTGCGCAGATGAAGGCCGAAATTGGGAGGATGTCGGCCGACGTGACCCAGCGTGAGGAATCGGCCTCGAAGCTCACTCATGAGTTGGAGACTCTGAAATCCCGACTCGTCTCCCAGGAGCAGATGCTGAACGAGCGTGAGAGATCGGTGGCGCAGCGCGCGGAAACCATGGGCAAGCGTGAGGCATCCCTCGCATCTCTCGAGACCGAGGCCAGGCAGATGCTGGAGAAGGCGAACCTGGTCGATACCGCTGCAAAGAACAAGGAGCAACAGCTCAACAAGGAACACGAGAAGCTCCAGGAAGAGATCGAGAACCTCAGAGTCGAGCTCAACAAACGCTCGGCTGACCTGCAGAAGCGCGAGGAGAAGCTTAGGTCGGATGAGGACAAGGTCTCGAAGGAGGGCGAGGCAAGGAGCAAGGCCCTGGCGGAACTGGAATCGCATCTGAAGGAACAGGGTGCGAACCTGCAGAAACTCAGAGACGCCCTCGACAAACGCGAGGCCGCCGTAAAGACCGTTGAGGCGGAGATTGACCAGATCAAGAAGGAATCCGAGGAGTTCGCGACCTCACTGAACGATCAGAAGACCGCCTTCGAGAAGGAGATGCAGAAAGGAAAGGCGGGTTGGATCGAAGAGAAGAACGCGTTCGAGCAGGACAAACTCGCATTTGAGCGCGACAGGACGGACACTCAGAGACAGATATCAGAGGCGCAGAAGGAGATAGATGAGAAGCTGGCGAGGATCGAGGAAGAGCGCAAAGAGGCCGAGGAGAAGTCCCTCGCAGTGGAGGAGATGAAGACAATCCTTAACCAGCGCGCCAGCGACGTCGCCTCGTCTGAACTGAAGATGGCGGAGGAGCGCGTATCGATCGACGGACTCAGGCGCGAGGCGGCGAAGAAGCTGGAAGAGATGGAGGCTCTAGAACGCGACCTTGCGATCAAGCATCAGAACATCCAGGCTACCGCAGAGCTTGTCCAGAAGACCAAGTCGACAGTGGACGAACGCGAAGGCCTCCTGAGAGAGCAGCTGCTGGTGTCAGAGAATGAAAGGAACACCCTGGAGGCCAAGAGGGTATCCCTCGAAAGCCAGCAGTCTGAGCTGGAGAAGGAGAAGGACGAGCTCGCTACGAAGACTGAGGATACTGAGGCTCAACGGACCGAGCTCGAGGAGTGGAAGGCTCAGCTGGATGAGGTTTCAGAATCATTGAAGGCCAAAGAGGCCGAGATCAGTTCCAAGCAAGCTGCGATACTGGCGTCCAAGGAAGACTACGTGAAGATGAAGGACGAGCTCGCAGTAGAGAAGACCAGGCTCGAAGGAGATTACAATGCGAAGTACTCGCAGTTAGAGGATAAGAGCAGGCAACTCGAGGCGGAGGCCGCATCACTCGAAGCTGTCCGCAACAAGATGACGCTCTCGGAACAGGGCGCGAGCAAGCGCGAGGAGGACATACTCGCTGCAGAGGGGGCCCTCGGAGAACGAGAGAAGAAGCTGGCCGAGTCGGAACAGGCACTCCAAACGGCGAAGAAGGCGATAAACGAGCAGCTCGAAAACTTGAAACTCGAGAAGCATGCCATGGAGGAGCAGAAGGGCAAGCTCGCGAAGGACTGGGAGGCACTTCAGCAGGAGAAGGACGGGGTCGAGAAGGAGATCGAGGGTTCGTGGACCGAACTGGAGTCAGCCAAAAAGGACTTGGAGGAGCGGGCCGCGGCGATCGAGCAGAAGGGAGATGCGCTGTCCGCTCGTGACAAGGACCTGAACGCAGCCGAGGGAGAAGTCGCCGCCAAGAAGGCGGAACTGCAGGAAGTCGAACTCAAACTCGCCGGATCTCAATCGACGCTGATGTCAAAGGAGGAAGAGCTCAAGAAGATGGCCGCTGAAGTGGAGGCGGTCAAGGCCGAGGTCGGCCAGAAGCACGAAGCATCCCAGCAGAGCATCACCGCGATGCAGCGCGCACTCGAACAGAAGACAGCCGAGCTCGAGCAGCAGAAAGTTGCGTTAGATTCAGAGAAGACGCGAACAATCACGGAGATTGAATCTCAACGTGCAGCCATTGCATCTGAACAGACTCGAATCATCGATGAACTGAATTCAGAAAGGTCGGCTATCGTATCAGAGAAAGAGAACCTAAGGCAAGAAGCCGAGAGAATCGCAACTGCGAAGTCTGAGATCGCTCAGGCGCATGAGCAAATCGAGGCGAAGTACGCAGAGATCGAGGCTCAAGCCCGGGAAGACAAGTCCCGT
>CAZTFD010000107.1:0-6165 GCA_964612225.1 uncultured Thermoplasmata archaeon
TGATCAGTCTTCACGGACGAAAAGAGGCACAGAAGGTTCTAGTCTCGATGGAAGAACTCTGACCAACGAAGGGCCAGACATCTAGGTGCTGCCTGCACTTGGTTTGCATCCTGCACCATGTGAATCAGCGAAATCACTAGGGAAGCAGACGAATAGCTTTGACCATGGTGCTGTGCCCCCTTTTGGATGGTGGATCAGCCATATACTTCACTTCAGACCTGGCTCTCCGCAGCTTAATAGAAACGAAAACGTATCAGGGTGGTCGAAGTGCGATGAGCCGCCATTCGATGGGGCGCTACATAGCCAAACAGATCATCAAGGAGGACCGGCAGAGAGCCACTGGTCGCCGTATCCAGAAAGAAGCTGCAGCTAGGCCGGAATCGAAGCGGGTAGAGACACCTTTCGGAGGCTTCTGGATGTCTCCGATCGAGGTCGAGCTCTACGACGCGATGCGCCAGAGGGGATTGTCTCCGACCCCTCAATTCCGGATAGAAGCGTACTACGTCGATTTCGCTTTTCCCGACATCAAGCTGGCTATCGAGGCGGATGGCGCCGCGCATCATTCTGACGAGCGCAAAGAACGCGACCGCAAGCGGGACTGGTTCTTGAGACGCCAAGGCTGGACCGTCAAGCGGTTCTATGGCACGACAATCCGCAAGAAGGCTGCGAACTGCGCATTCATCATCAAGCGCGAGGTGGACGACCGTAGGAACCGAGCCGTAGCCCACGCTAGGCAGAAGGAGATCGAGCGGCAGGAACGACGAGAAGCTTTTGCTCGTCCCTTCCGGAAAGTCGCTAAGTTCATGATGCGCAACAGGCAAAGGGAAGGCGCCTCGAGAACAGACACAGTCGGGTCATCGCCTTCGAAACCACCTGCCCACAGAACAGAGCAACTTCTGAGAGAGGACCATAAGCAACAATAGTATGCGGGCTCGGATTTGAATCAGGTTGGATTCGACGGTTCAAATCCGATGGGGTGCATATGGCTCATTGTGAGAAAAGACCTTAGGGAAGGAATGGCGATTAACCTTTCGTCTGGGGACATGGCTGAAGGGAATGACGATCTTGAGTCACTTCTGTGTCGCGAGAGGGAGCAAGAGAGGAGCTATCACTGGCTTGAAGCGGCAGTGTCAAATGAGAAGTTGCTCACCTTGTCAGACAATCAGGGGACGCTCAAAAAAGGCGAGTCCCTTGAGCGCTTGGGATACTCACTATCAAGAGCCGCAATGCAAGCTGAGAGCAAGGACGAGTTCAGAAAGAGAATTGAGAAATCACTCGTGACCTACGCAAAGGCTAACGAGGCCTTTCAGAAGTCGTCAGATCCTATTGCGGGCGCCAAGGCGAATCGTTGTCAGGCCATGTCCGAGTACCTGCGATATTGGCTGGAGCCAGACGTATCCACTAAAAGGGAACACATCGATAATGCCTGGAAGAATGCGAAGGACGCGTTCGAGGCCTTCCTGTCTTTGAAGCAGTTCCCAGATTTTGCAAGGACCTGCAACGAAATGTATCTCGCGGCGGTCCTCTCATTCAACTTCGAGTCGGACGCGACCCGGAGGGCTTCGATGCTGAAAGATATCGAGAAGTACGTTCTTGAGGCGGCAAATCATCTCTCCGAACCGCGGGAAATTGCACGGAACCTCGTCCAGCTGGCAGGCTGCCTGGAGGCTTCCTCAATGTTCCTCCCCAATTCAATTGAGCAAGGAGCGGAGAAAACCGAGCAGTCACGCAAGGTCTGGCGAAAAGCTGTAGGATTGGACGAGGAGTGCGCAATCCTCGAGTTGGCGAACGTGAACTCACTCTTTGGCGCCAATTGGGCCATCGGACCGGACAATTATCCTCAGGTTTTGGAGAAGCTATTGGAGTATGCCAAGAAGACAAATGACAGGCTAGTTCTCGGAATGTCCAAGAGCGAGATGGCATATCTTCTGAACTGGAGTGTCTGGCGAGCTGAGGATCCGGATGAGCTCAAGGCGGCCGTCGATGGAATCGAGCGAATCTCTGATGAGGCCAGGCGCGAGTTCGCGCCCATCTCATTCGTTGCACCTGATTTCTTTGGGAGCCTGTGGCCTTCAGCTCCGAGCACCCCTTGGAGCGCAGTAACGTTGAGTTTCATGGAAATGGATCCCGAAAAGAAGCGCGTTCATGCTGACGACAGCGTTAAGAGGGCTCGGGAACAACTCGAGTTCGCAGTAAGATCGCAATATCCCTATGCGATTTCCGGAGCACACTACGTACTAGGCGTTGCTCTGCTGGAAGCGGCGAAATGTGAGACCGACATCAAATCGAGAAAACTCTTGTTGCGGGAATCGGTCGAACATAAGCAGAAAGCGATTGAAGGTGAAGATGTCTACTTACCGTCCCATCTCTGGAACCGGGGTATCACACGTTGTCAGCTAGCAGAGACCGAATTCGAGCTGGGGAGGATGGCAGAGGATGATGAGAAGAAGACGATGTTGCGCAACTCTGCCACTCGCATGAGAGATGGACTAGATTTGAGTTTGGGCTGGTATCCACATTCCTCCGTCCAGAACTGGTATGATCCCTCCAACTTCCTTATGTTGGGGTATTTCTGGCTGGAGTATGGCAAAATCCTCAGAACCTGTCGTGAAGCCGGCGGGGAGGATATGGATCTTCATTTGGCCGCTGTGGCGTTTGAAAAGGCCGCGGAGTTCCAGACAAAAGCAGGGATCCAAGGTCGCGTGGCCGAGAGTTGGTGGGAGGCTGCACATACGTTCGATCTCCTGGGTGAGAATGCGAAAGCATCGGAGGAGTTCCTTTTCGCTTCCGACTGTTACAATAGGGCAGCGGAGAAGATTCCACAGCTGAGGGGATTCTACACTGAACTCTCCGCGTATATGCGAGCCTGGAGCGAGATTGAACAGGCGGTTCATCACCACATCAAACAGGAGCCAGCCTCTGCAAAGGAGCACTACAACAAAGCTGCTGAGCTTCATGAGTCAACAGGGAAATGGAATTTCCTTGCGAGTAACTACTTCGCATGGGCGCAAGTCGAGAATGCTGAGGATCTGAGCCAGAGAGAAAGGTGCAAGGAGTCGATTGAGGCGTTCAGAGAGGCCTCAAGACTGTTCAAGGATTCGAAAACCAAGATGCACGAGCAATTGGCCGTAATTGAAGTCAATGACGAAAAGCAGATGGTAGAGAGGCTGATTGACGCGGCCGATAGCAGACAGGAACTCTGCAAAGCGAGAGTCACCCTCGAAGAAGCGAGGCTTTTAGACAAGGGAGGGAACCTGGGTAACGCATCCGAGAAGTATGGTCTTGCAGCAGATGCATTCACCAAGATCAAACGAGGAATCACCGCGGAGCAGGACCGAAAAGAGATCGAGCTGATAATCACACTCTCAAAGGCCTGGAAAGCGATGGCGAAAGCCGAGGCAGACGCTTCACCGGAAGAGTACGCCGAGGCGGCTCGTCTCTTCGAAGCCGCCAAAGAGCTCAGCCCGGGTGAGAAGTCGAAGGCGCTCGCCCTAGGCCACAGCCGGTTCTGCAAGGCCCTAGAAGCGGGAACGCGTTTCGCCGACACTCGGAGCCCCGCCCTCCACGCATCCGCCATCAAGCATCTCGACAGCTCAGCGAGTCATTATGCGCGGGCCGGCGCGGAGAGTGCCTCGGAGTACTCAAGGGCGAGCAAACTGCTGTTCGATGCGTATGCCGCGATGGATCGGGCGGGTCAGGAAACGGATCACGAGAAGAAGGCGAAGGCGTACCTCGCGGTTGAGAAGACCCTTGAAGCCTCAGCGGCTGGCTTTGGGCAGGCCGAGCAACCCGGGAAGAAGGACCAAGTGCTCCGACTCCTGGAGAGCGTGAAGCGCGAGCGGGAGTTCGCTGTGTCACTCACCGAGCTTCTACATGCTCCCCTCGTCGCTTCATCAACCGCTTCCTTTGCCAGCCCTACGCCCACCTACGAGCAGCCCGTTGGCCTGGAGCGATTCGAACACGCTGACATCCAAGCCAACCTAATCGCAACGAATAGAGAGCTGAAGATGGACGAGGATTTGATTCTGGGAATCGAGCTTGTCAATGCGGGAAGAGGTCCTGCTCAGCTCATCAAGCTACAAGACCTCGTGCCAAAAGGCTTCACTTTGCGGGGTGAACCGGACGGCTATCGGATGGAGGATAGCTACCTGAATCTGAGGGGAAAGCGCCTCGATCCACTGAAGACGGAGGAGATCAACCTCGTCCTCAAGCCGACCCGCCATGGCCAATTCACCTTGAAACCACGAATCCTTTACCTGGATGAGAGCGGGAAGTACAAGTCCCATGAACCTGAACCGATGAGGATTATGGTCGGGGTCGAACCGACGGCACCCGCAGACAAGGCCCTACACGTGGACACTCGCGAGGCGGCGGAAGCGCGTTCGTTGCTCGCTAGCCTGAACGTTGTGACCCTGTCTCACTATCGCATCGTCGGCAACTATGTGCGCTACGGCGGGGCCGTGTGTAACGCTCTGAAGGACGCTCGGCAGAAGATAGTGGCCGGGTGTCGGAGCTCGTCCCCGAAGAGGGAGAACTACATCATTTGGGCCCCTCCAGGAAGCGGCAAGACCTACTTCGTGCAAGAGGTTGCGGCCCTACTCGGAGATTCCGTGCACTACCGTGAACTCAATCTGGCCAAACTCGATGAGACGGGATTCCGTTCGGGGCTTGCGGAGCTTCGCGACGTTCAGGGGCCACACCTCTGCCTCGTGGACGAGGTGGATGCCAAGCCGGACGAATCCTGGCCGTACGAGGCACTGATGCCGTTCCTGGACGTCTCGGCCACCGAAGGAACGCAACTTGTCTTTGTGTTGGCGGGAAGCTCTGGCTCCAGCCTGGAGGAGATGAAGAGGACGATGGCCTCCCGACCGAAGGGTCCTGACATCCTCAGCCGAGTTCCAACCGACAACGAGTATTCGATTCCGCCGATGGGCGTCGGCGACCGATTGTTGGTCGTTCTGAGTCAGTTCCGACAGGCCGGGAAACAGATGGGGCATGACGTACGGGAGGTGGAGAAGCTCGGCCTGTACTACGTGGCCCTAAACCCCCGCCTGTCCAATGCCCGTCAACTTCGCGAGTTTGCAGTGCGGTGTGCGGAGAGAGTGCTTCCCAGCGATGATCGGCTCAAGTACGACAGCCTCTTCCGCCCTGGAGATCTTGAGAACAAGTTGTTCTGGACGCAGGCCCTCCAATCCGCCGGCGCTCTGGTAGGCTCATTCCTCCTGGTTGAGGACTGAGGATGGTCCACTTGTGCCCTAAATGGGACTATCGATAAGGATTGCGGAATGGGGATCGATCGCCTCACCAATCCTCTTCTCCCTGGTCATGGTCTGAATATTAATCCAATTCATGGAATTAAAATGTGCGAGGGCCCGGACACTAGCCTGGTATCTACCGGTGATTAAAGGTCCTACCTTTACCTACCGGCAGTAAATGATCAGACTTAGATTCTCATCTTCACCGGTAGACAACGGGGTTGCCTTTCTTCAAATGGGCTTTGCCGATGTGAGAGCCCGGCTGATATGAATCACGCTAGGCTCCCTTCTTCATTTCATTATACAAGTACTCGAACCATTGCCACGTCTTCGGGCAATCCAATTCCTTCCTGACTCCTTCAACCAGGGGGCTAACCTTCTCCCAAACCATGACGACGCCATGCCCGAATAGATCCTCGATGTGCTTCTTGTAGGCGAGACCGCTGTAGACCAAATAGCCATACCCATTCACGAACCAACAAACCCGATCAATGTCAGTCCAGATCTGAGGATGTTCAGGGCTTGCCCACAGGCCATATTTCTTCGTGAAATCCTCGTAGGAGGTAATCTTCTCGGCCATAAGCCGGCTGAAAGACTTCTTCATTTCAGCCTCGCCCCAACCGAGATACAGCCTCATGATCAGATCCATCCTCCTGGCCTTGACCAGGTTACGCATCTGGAAAATGGCAAAGATGGCAGCAATCGTGACGCTTGCCGCAGCGATGACTATGGAGAACACTGATATGTCAACCATTACCTCCTCCGAATCCTGAATCGGCGTCGTGTGCTTAGGGCTTTGCCCCCTCACCGAAAGACCCTTACGCTCATCGGACGATGTCGAAGTCGGTGGTTCAATGAGAGTGTTCCTTCTTGGAGGAGCTGGCATGGTCGGCCAGGCGACGGCGAGCAG
>CAZTFD010000108.1:0-6053 GCA_964612225.1 uncultured Thermoplasmata archaeon
AAGTGTTGCTCCTGTTGTTGAACCTTACCCTGCGGCCACACTTGGGGCATTTCATAGTCCTTACTCAGGAGCATAATAGGTCGGAGGCGGCTAATCTACTGTTGCTTCGAGATGGTCTGCTTCAGGACCTCAGGACTTCACATCCAGGACGTAGATGAGGTCGTGCCCTCCAGGATCGTACAACTCATTGAGATGTCCTGCTACCTTGAACCCGACCTTTTCGTACAGGCTCCTCGCGTTAGCTCTCTCGGCCTGCGTAGTAAGAACAACTTTCCTTAGCTTGATCCCGTGGAGGCCAAAATAGGTCTTCATGTCCTCAATCGATCTTCTGAGGAGCTTCTCCGCAAGGCCCTTCCTCCGGGACTTCTCCTCCACCCATACATTCTCTATCCACCCAAGTCCGCTGTACCTTTCACCCTCGATCCTCCAGACGCATGCTCCCTGGATCGTGCCGTCAACCTCAGCGACGACAATATGATGATAGTCGAAATAGCAGTTGATGAACCACCTGGATTCCTCATCAGAGGTCTTGAGGTCCTGGTCTCGGAAGATCTCGACTAGAATGTCCAAATCGTCTTCTTCGGCGCTGCGGATATCGATTGTCAAGTGTCTGCGGATGTCCGACTATCGATTAATAGTAATCGAGAGAGTGCTGCGGTTGGGTGTCGGTCCTGCCTCCGTCAGATGGTGCGCTCGTCAAGAAGATGGCAGAGACTGCGAGTCAAATGGGATCCACCACCAAGAGTGGCAACACGGTCTTGGATGATGCTTCAAGCACTCGTTCATTATGACGTGGCATCGGTCTCTGGGACTGCGATGACTGCGGAATCAGAGCTCGGCTCGGCTTCTATGTTGTTTGCCACGGCCTCTAGCCTGTCAAGAACAACAAAGACGCCTGTGGTCACCAGAAACAATCCGAGGATGGGCGGCAGAATGAGATGCCAATCGCCGCCGAGGAAGGCATCATACGCATAGGCATCGTTCAGCATACCAGTCCAGGTTTCGCTCCTTGATCCGATGCCAAGAAAGTCAGAGCTCGCCTGCCAGATTAATGACGCGACGACAGCGAATTTCGCGACCAGCAGAGTCGAACTGAGAATGGCAGGCAACATCACCCTCGAAGAGAATATCACTTCGACTTCCGATTCCACTCCCGATCTGGCCCTCGCGTGCGCGCGCACACGCCGTGCCAGGACCACCCATGCCCAGCTGTAGATTCCTAGGATAAGGAAGACCGATGACGCGTTCGTCCAGCGATGACCTGCCATGGCCCCCATGAGGAATGCCGCCAGTACCAGCACATAGAAAGGGATCGCAAGGAAGGCTCTTGCTGGGATTGTCAATAAGAAGTCCAGAAGGCCAGCGACATGCTCGTTAATGCGGGTTGTCTTGGATGCGGCCACTCCCACCAGGACCCCAATCAGAATAGCGCCTAGCACAATGCTCAGGACGTCAAGTACGGTATGTCTCGCCGCAAAAAGCCACATGCTGTAGACGTCTCTCCCGTGGTGATCGGTTCCCAATGGGTGTAGCCATCCGGTAGTGGGCGAACGCTCGAATGAAGGTGGCAAATTCCTACCATCCAAGCTCCGTAGACTCGTGGGGTCATCGACCGTGGACAGGAAAGGTGCGAGGGCGCCCGCTGCAATCAGGACAATAAGAGCCAGGAGCGCAAGCATTCCAGGGGTGCTTCCATTGTACCCTTTCCACATCTTCTTGGCAAACTCAAAAAGAGCTGTCCTCCGCGATGTGGACGCCCTTTGAATTCTCTGAGCCTTCTTTGATCCTCTCTCATGGTGCACCCACCCGACGGCAAGATCGTGGAACTTTGCGCCGCGAGCTAGGGACAGGATGCCGCTGGCCACGATGTCGGCGGCAAGAACAATCATCGATATGACGAAGAAGCATGCCATCATGAGGGAGAAGTCGCGGTAGTTGACCGCGGCCCAAATGCGCTCCCCCAGACCACCGTATGAGAACAGGGCCTCAATGGTCAAAACGCAAGACATGGTTAGTGCGAGGAAGAACTGCAGGAACGGTCTGATCAGGAACAAGCCGAGAAAGATGGATTTCCTCCTCGAGATTTGATGAGCCTCTTCCTTGAGGATTCGATTGGTGCAAGCCAACTCCGAAATACCTGCTCTCGCCAGAAGAACCAACATGCCTACCGTTGCGAGAACGCCTATGAGGGCTGGGAGCAATAGATGCTGAAGGATACTGGTGACCACGCCAATCCCCTCATCAGCACGCTCCGTGCCATTTCCGCCGAGGGGTAGCCCAGTATCCACTTCTATGGACAAAAGCAACAGGAGAATGCCTAGAGAAAAGACGGGAATCGAGAGCAACACCAGCGACAAGATATGTACGGCGTGACCGGGGACTCTGCTTCGGGCACGAAGCGCCAGGTACTCCAGAAGAACACCGAATGCGATTGAGAGAGAAGCTATGGTGACAAACAGGAGTAGGGTGAACCACATGGAGTCCCAGATGAAATCGCTTATCTCCGCGGTCCCTCCCAGATAAATGCTAGTTCTCAGGTCCCCGGTCAGTGTGTCCGCGATGTAGTGAAAGTACTGCAGGTAGATTGGGTCGTCCAGATGGAACCTCTCTATTCGGAGGTCCCTGAGTCCGGGGGATGCCGTCTTCGAATTGAATACATTATGAGGGTCACCGAGGAGGACGTAGAACAAGCAGAAGTTGACTGTCAGAATCATGATGATTGCTAGGAAGATCGATAATGTCTTTCTCGCAATATCCCGGATTGGAACGATCATTTCCTCGTGTGCTGATAGTCCATCGTCCCATATGTTCTTTTCTCGAAAATCATGGTGGACCCTATGGGGTCTGAATCCCCGCCCTGAAAGCGATTCATCAGCCCATGAATGACTTGGCGTTCTGCCCAGCCTTCCTCACAACTTCCTGAATTCTCTTCCTTCTGGTTTCCTCCCTCTTCGCGGAAGTGACCCAGAAGATGTACGTGTGTCGGTACGATCTTGCGAAATCTCGGAAGTTCTGCCATGCCAACTCGTCCTGCATCAGAGCCTCCCTGAGGTCCTTCGGCATTCTTGGTGGCTTGCTGGGACGGTATGCCTTATGCCACTCGCCGCTCCTCTTGGCCGCAGCGACCTTTGCCATGCCAGGTTCGGCCATCCGTCCCTCCCTTATCAACTTCTCCGCCCTCCTCCTATTGCTCAGGGACCAGATGCTGTTGGGCTTCCTTGGCGCGAACCTCCACATGTGTCGTTCATCATCGATTCGCCTCAGCCTACTGTCTATCCATCCATAGCAGATGGCCTCTTCGAGCGCGTCCAGGTAACTAAGGCATTGTTTGCCTGTGTGCCTCTTGTACGTGAGGATCCAAATCTCAGAGGACTTGTCATGGTTCCGCTGGAGCCATCTTCGCCACTCGGCCTTGTCTTTGAAGAATATGGGCTCCTGTGGCATGCGAGTCCGATAGCGTCGGCGTCGGGAAAAATCTATCCCTAGCTGGTCGTGAACGGGCCCCATAGGGGGTATCAGGGAGGCGACCTGCAAGTGTTATGTGTGTTGAAACGTTGCAAAAGTTATTATTCTTATAGGCGGATACTTGTCTGTCACAGCGATGGGGATCCTGAGGGATGCAGGAGTTGTGTGATTCAGCATGAGGAGAATTTTGACGGTATTAGTCAGTGTAGCTGTGGGCATGATGATGTTGGCCAATGTGAGCGCATTTCCTCCGGCCACCTGGAATGAAGGCGACGAGATGGCTGTCTTCGGGCACACATTCGACGAGGAATACTGGACCAACAGCTCGATGGAGGTGCAGAACGCCGCGGGAGACAACCTCACCTTCTCAGCATCGTATGTCAACTTCGAAGGCGTCCAGGCGTTCCTTCTCTGCCTGAACATGGTTGAGAACGTCAACGGCACTGGGACGGTACCGTTCCAGCTCTTCGGGATGCATTACCGGACTCCCGAGAACAGGGAAGTCTTCATTGGTGCGGAGTTCGCCTTCCTTATGGTCTTCAACGACTCGTACAACGGCACGGGCCCCGGCGCGAACGGCTTGCCTGACCCGGGGCACGAGGATGTCCTCTACGTGGTGCCCTTCGGGGCCGGCGCGGCGCTTGGCGGAGAGTATCTGCCTGAGGTGAACGTACGTCCCGTTCAGAAGCTGGGCGATGGGCACTACAGCTTCGGGATTCAGTACCTCAACCTTTACGCGTTCGTGTCGCCGAACTTCCTGGCAAGCATGGTCTACAGAACCGGCTGGATAGCAAAGTTCAGCGAGCTCACCGTGAACTACGAGATTACGATGGACAACGCCACGGGCGTGGTCAGGGCCGAGACCTGGTACACGCTGGGCCAGGTCACAGAGCTCTGGGCGATTCTCCTAGGGATCCCCATTCCCGTGAATCCGCGCGACATCCCTGACACTATGGGGATATGCGTCGTGCACTTCGTCACTGTGTTCACATCGAATTACAAGGGAGCGTCCGGGAACGAAACGGGCAATACGATCAACCCAGACATCACCGCTCCCATCGATCAGGATATAGTGCTGAAGGTCGGAAACAACGGCGAACGAGCGATGCAGATTGGCACGCGCGGCACTTTCGACCTCATCAATGAGAGCTCAGGCACGGTCGTGAAGAACGACCAGCCCGCCATGAACGCTATCGTCGGTGCTCAGGTTATCGACCTCTTGCTGGTCGGCTGGCAACTTGGTTTCGGTGCAGGCGCCATGAGCATCTTCGCTTACGCCATGAGCGACTATGTCCAGAGCACCTACTCGGGACCGTCAGATCTCGCGCAGAGGAGTCTGTCGCCTGCTAACAAGGATGGCTTCAACGCATATCCGCTATGGTACGCGGTGTCGTTCCCGCAGTGGGACGGCTACAAGGTCGTGCACGACCCAGTGTATACGGCGTACACGGACATGGACCTCGGGACCGCGACTGAGCCTCAGAACCTGGGCGGACTCGTGGTGCTGCTGCTGATAATCGTTGTAGTCATAGTCGCGGTCGTTGTGCTGGCCACGAGAAAGAAGGGCTAGCAGCCTTGATTTCTCCTACGGACAACTACGCTCGCTATGTGTAGGAGTGGGGGCAGAGGGATTTGGGCTGTCATCGAGAAGTCCTCGCAAGAGAGCGAGTCGCGGGTCCAAAACGTGCGACTCTAGCCTTATCAATTGTCCTCTGCCAAGAGACACCACGGCTGCTACCTGGATGCCAGGGGTATGGGTCGCAGAGCATATGTGCTGAGGGAACGAGGAACGTTAATCCGGGTTCGTGTTGAGTGCATACTTCAGATTCTTTGTACAGGCGACAGAAACGAGTTTCGTCTATAGGATAGTTGAGAAGTAACACAGTCTATTTTATCATGGCGGAACTCCGTTCGTTTTTTGGCAATAGAGTATCGGAGTCTCACAACTGCCGCGCCAAACTTCAAACACGAAGCGGGGGTCTTAGATTGACGGATCTGAAGTCCGGAGGCACCAGCGAACCACGGATAGGAGTCTATCTATGCCGGTGCAAGGGAGAGATCTCATCCCGCATGGATATCGATCGTCTAGCTGAACGAATTCGATCGATTTCGTCCGTCGGATTCGTGGGCATTCACGATGCGTCGTGTTCGGCCGAAGGCCGGCAGTATCTCAGGGACGAATGCAGGAACAAATCTCTCACGTCGGTCGTCATCGGAGCTTGCTCGCCAGAAGTCCTGGAAATCCCATTGGCTGGAGAACTCGAGGAGGTCGGGCTCAACAAGTACCTGGTCGAGCAGGTCGACCTGAGAGAGCAGTGCGCATGGGTCCATCCCGAGAAGGACGAAGCCATGGAGAAGGGAGTTGCGCTCATCCGAGGAGGAGTCCAGAGGGTCCTGAAGATGGAGCCTCTCGAGGACATCTCCTTTCCCATCCTTCCGGCTGCTCTCATCATTGGCGGCAGCGAGGCCGGCACGCACGCAGGCGGTGACATTGCCGCTGCGGGATTCATGGTCTATCTGGTGGAGGAGACAGAAGCGGTTGCCGGGCCCTCTCCTCAAGGGGACGACCTTGAGATCTTGACGGACTC
>CAZTFD010000109.1:0-5991 GCA_964612225.1 uncultured Thermoplasmata archaeon
TGCTTTCCGGAAGACGGGAGTGTCTATGTTCACCGAAGGTTCCGACCGAGTCACCGTGGAATCCCTCACTGGATACAGACCGGAAGAGGAGGAGATAGTTCGGAAAAGCATCATCTTGAAACACAAGATCCTCGAAGACTTCAAAGAGCAATTCAGAGTCACTAGGACTGGATACTTCATTCCGGGCGAGAGCCAGGGGGATGGATCGGGATTCGTCTTCGTCGAGGATCCGTCGAAGGTCACGGCCAAGAGAGCGACTCCAGATAGCTGGCATGAGCTCGACCTGCTCTACTTTGGCATGTACGATAGGGATGGCAAGATGCTGGGCTACCTTCAACTTGACTATCCAGATGACGGAAAGATCCCGACCAAAGAGACAATGCAGGCCATGGAGGCATTCGCGTCCATAGCCACAATCGCCATTGAGAACTCATCGATGTTCAATGACCTGAATCAGGCCAAGGACCAGGTAAGGATGTATCTCGACCTGCTCACGCATGATGTTGGGAACCTAGTCAATCCTGTGAATGCCTACCTGGAGATCGTCCTAGGCACAACGACCCTCTCGCCGGTCCAGCACAAGTATATTTCATCTGCGCAGGAGGCGAGCAGGAGCATGATGCACCTGATCAGAAACATCAGACGGTCAGCCCAGATGCTCGAGTCAAAGGAGATCGAGCTGGTCCCAGTGAATCTCTCGAAGTCGATCCACCAGGCCTCGCTAGAGGCCAAGAGCGCGTTCCTCGGCAAGAAGGTCGTCATCAAGGCAACGTCCTCAGAGCATGACATATGGGTCGTTGCCGACAGCTTCCTGGACGAAGTCATCTACAACCTTCTCACTAACGCCATCAAGTACGACGATCACGAGGAGGTCGTCATAGACGTCGAGACGAAGCCAGAGGAGCTAGAGGGCAGGAGTTACATCGGCATCAAGGTGATCGACAGGGGCGTTGGCATCCCTGATGAGTTCAAGGAGAAGGTGTTCTCAAGGGATTTCAGGAAACTCCCTCGGTCCGAGCGACCTATGGGCCAGAAGACCAAAGGTGCGGGAATGGGCCTGTCGATAGTCAGCTCGCTCATAGACCGCTACGGCGGCAAGATATGGATCGAGAACAGGGTGTATGAAGAGTATTCTAGAGGGAGCGTGTTCAATATACTGCTCCCCATGGCGTGAGCGATCATCGTCAGAATGGGAAATGATTAATATCGCAGTCTGTGATGCGCCAGCCGGCAGACGAGCATGGCATTGACTGACGAGATTGCCGAAATCCAGAGCAAGAACGGTATTGTCGGGCGCAGGAATGAGCTGGAGCGGGCGCTAGTCGCCATCAAATCTGGCAAGAATCTCATGATCGAGGGCCCTGTCGGCGTTGGGAAGACGGTCCTAGCAGTCGCCGTCGCAAGACATCTCGGAAGGCCGGTGTACAGAGTCGATGGCGACGAACGATACACCGAGCAGAAGCTCTCCGGCTGGTTCGACCCCCCCATAGTCCTCGAGAAGGGCTACATTGCAGACGCATTCGTTCCTGGCCCTTTGACCGATGCCATGCGCAAAGGAGGAGTCCTATTCATGAACGAGATGAACAGGATGCCCGAGGGCGTGCAGAACATCCTCCTCCCCGCAATGGACGAAGGACTGATCGAGATACCGAAGGTCGGCACAGTCAAGGCAAAGGCCGGGTTCGTCGTCATTGGCACTCAGAACCCGCGTGAGTTCGTCGCTACCACTGCGCTCTCAGAGGCCCTCTCGGACAGGTTCGAGCTCCTGCTCCTCGACTACCAGTCCCTCGACGAGGAGACCGAGATCGTGAAGAAGGTCCTTCCCAAGGTCCAGCCTGAGATAATAGCACGCTCCGTTTGGATCACAAGAAAGACCAGGGACCACCCAAATATCAGACGAGGGGCGAGCATCAGGGCCGCCATGAGCATCGCCCAGCTGACGAGCACAATGTCCAAGGATATGCTGGATGGCATGCGTAAGGCTGCGCATATGGCACTTCCAACGAGGGTCGAAATGAGGGAGGAATCGAAGAGATCCGTGGATGAGATAATAGATGAGATCGTCAACGAATGCTTCGCGCTTCCACCACCTTCTCCCGGCCGTCCTCTGGAGGACGAGAAGAAACGGGATGAGGAGCGGCGCCGAGCGCGCGATGAGGAAAGGATGAACCGGATGGACCTCCCAGACCTTGTCCAGATCATAGAGGATGCGAGCGGGGACGACCTGATCCGCAACGATGACATCGGATGGGCCATTGCCCAGAACTACTCCCAGCTGAGGATTAGGCTGAAGGACCAGGCACTGATAGAACTGGCGAAACGGATTGCCGTCAAGGCGACCATCCGACGCGTTTTGCAGCTCCTCGGTCCCGTGTCCTTGCCGACTTGCATTTCTCGGAGCGAGTTCCGACTTGGGGAAGACGCAGAGATCGATGTGGAGTCGACAATTGACTCACTTGTCGGAAGAGAACATCTCTCGCCGTCCGATATCATAGTCGAGAGGCGGGAGCCTAGGCAGCTGTCCGTGGCCATGATGCTCGATGCCAGTCTGTCCATGACCGGTGACAAGTTGGCGATGGCGACCGCTGCGATAGCTGTCCTCGCATTCCGATTGAAGACGGTGGACTATCTCCTGATAACCTTCAATGACAGGCCCACGGTCATCAAGCATATCAACCAGACCAGGAGCCTCGACGACCTCATATCCGACCTGCTCGATGCGCACGCAGGAGGATACACCAACATAGACGGAGCCCTCAGGAAGGGCAGGGACGAGCTCTCCGCTTCCAAGACTAAGAATCGGGTAGGCATTCTGATAACTGACGGTAATTACACGGTCGGTGCGAACCCCGTGGACGCGGCATCGACATACAGGAGGCTGTTCGTGATCATGACGGAGAGCCATGACTGCCAGCCAGGCATATGTGAGGACATCGCGAAGAGTGGCCGAGGGCATATGTACGAGGTGTCTAGCTTCGATGAGATTCCCCGGGTGCTTTACAAAGTCCTAAGAATGGTTGCGCAAGGCTCCCCTGCGGCTCAGCGGTGAACCTGGAGGTCGAACGAGGATGATGGAGGCCGAGATCCTCGTTAGGATACCGAAGATGTGGGTCACTGAGATCCCGAAAAGGCATCATGTCTCGATCAAGATTGTGAACAGGAGACGTTCTGGGAAGATGGGTGTGCGCGACCTGGTCGAGATTACCGGTTCGAACGAGAACCTCAAGGCAGTCCTCCTGGAGTTCAAGAACGAGCCATGGGTGAAGAGCTACGATCTGGATTTCGTCGAGTCCGGCAAGTTGATCGGTGAGGTCCTGACCTACAAGTGCTTGGCGTGCGCTATGCTCGCAGGCTCTAAGTGCCATCTCATATCCGCAAATGGGACGAGCGAGGGGAGGGTCCTCTGGCGCATCATGACCAGCGATAGGGACGACGTCAAGAAGCTTGTGAGCAAACTGAACGATGCGATGTTCAATGCGGAACTGCTCAGGCTTACACCAATCACCGAGCACGAGGTGTTGACGCGCCGCCAGGAAGAGATCATTATGATGGCGTTCGAAAAGGGGTATTTCGACACGCCAAGGAAGGTAAAGCTGAAGAACCTAGCTCAGACGACCGGCGTATCACAGGCGACTTTGTCAGAGATACTCAGGAAGGGACAGAAGAGTATCGTGGTCGACTTTCTTAGGGATAAGAGAAAGGTCCGTTGAGACGGTTGGTCCCTCAGCCAGCATATGAGAAGGCAAGTTGTTTTTCCGCTCAGGATGTATATGAATCTTGTGGGGTTCGCGTATGCTCCAAAACGGGGGTGTAACATATGGCTTTATATCGTCTACAAGCCAAATGATATCCAATAACTTCCCCCCCTCTCTTCTTTTTCTTCTTCTCTTGTGAGCGCTTGCTGAACTCTGTTAGCCTTCTGAGATACGGCTGTATCGGGCCGACGTTAATATCCTGAACTCGCAGATACCGTGTTTCATGCGCATAATTCCGAAGAAAGTATTCTTCACAAAGGGAGTGGGAAGACACAAGCATCAGCTGCAATCCTTCGAGCTAGCACTCAGGGACGCGGGAATTGAGAAGTTCAACATCGTGACCGTCTCAAGCATATTGCCTCCGAATTGCACGATCGTGACAAGGGAGGAGGGACTGAAGGACCTTTCTCCGGGCCAGATCGTACATGTAGTAATGGCACGCAACACGACGGACGAACCGAACAGGCTAGTGGCATCGTCTATCGGCTGCGCGGTTCCTGCCGATCGGTCGCAGTACGGCTACCTATCAGAACATCACACTTACGGCGAGAACGCCGCCCTCGCAGGTCACTACTCGGAGGATCTCGCAGCCACAATGCTCGCCACTAAGTTGGGCATTGCGTTTGATGCCGAGAAGGACTGGGACCAGAGAGAAAATCAATACAAGATGAGCGGCAAGATTGTGAAGTCGTTCAACGTCACTCAGACTGCTGAAGGAGACAAGACTGGAACATACACGACTGTAATCGCGGCGGCTGTCTTCGTCACGACGGTAGTGTTGGATGACGAGCCATCAATTGAGGCTCCGAAGCAGTGATATCCAGCTGATATACATATCGTCGCGCTGATAGTGGAGGTGGTTCAAGATGTCCAGAACCGGTAAGGGGATGAGAAAGAAGGGTGAGATGCACAACGGAGTCAGCGATGGCCTCGAACCGCTTGCGCCTCTTGACCTCACAAAGTATGAGACCGTTTCCGATCTAGTGGCCGGCATGTCTCGATGTAGCTTCGGCGCGAGAAGCGTCGGGGAGGCGGCCAAGGTCCTCGAGACGATGGTCAAGGACAAGGACTGCTTCAAGGTCCTGACCCTCTCAGGGGCAATGACCCCCGCGAAGATGGGATTGGTCGTCTGCGACATGATAGATTGGGGCATGGTGGATGCCATCATCAGCACGGGCGCGATAATGGCGCACGGGATGGTCGAATCCACTGGAAGAGCCCATTTCAAGCACAAGGAATCCATGAACGATGCTCTCCTGTACCAGAGGGGATACAACAGGATCTACGACACTATTGAGCTCGAAAGCAGCTTGGACGACATGGAACTCATATTCCGGAAGGTCATGGAGGAGGCGTCGGACAAGGGTTCACTGGGGAGCTATGAGCTGAATTGGCTCATCGGGAAGCGCCTGGCATGCGATACCGATGAGTGCCAGAGGGGCATCCTGAAATCCGCCTACCTCAAGCAGGTGCCAGTCTATGTCCCGGCATTCACAGATTCAGAGCTGGGTCTTGATTTCGGAGTCTACCTGAGAAGGATGAGGATGAAGGGCAAGAAGTCTGTGAAGTATGACGCGTTTGCGGATCTGGAAGACTACACTTCACGAGTGCTTGCGTCGAAGAAGATGGGCATCTTCACCGTCGGCGGAGGGGTCCCGCGCAACTGGGCCCAGCAGGTTGGCCCGTACCTCGACATCATCCAGAAGAGGGTTGGTAGCGGCGGCGGCTTCAAGCGCTTCGATTACGCAGTGAGGATATGCCCCGAGCCAGTCCATTGGGGTGGGCTTTCCGGCTGCACGTACTCCGAAGGAGTCTCCTGGGGCAAGATAGTCCCGAGGTCTGAGGGCGGAATGTACGTCGAGGTGTTCTCGGATGCCACGATCGCATGGCCGATCATCGTGAAAGCCGTGATGGAAAGGCTGGAGCGCAAGGGGTGGGCCAAGAGACCGAGAGGAAATCGGCCGGAGCGGTGAGCGTCACCAATCTTCGACCGGGTTGTGCCACATCGTCTTCACCCCCACTTTCGATCTCATCTTCCACTTGAAGGGTTTCGGCTGCTCCTCGATGTAGGCCAGGAGTTTACCCACCCGCTTTCCGACGATGTCCATGTCTTCAGATGATAGCTGAGGATAGTCGTTTTGCGAACTTGTCGACGAATGTGTATGGCCGGAAGTGAGAGGTCTGGCTCTTCGTGCCAGCATAGGGATTTTCACGCAATCTTACTATCGGTTGTACG
>CAZTFD010000110.1:0-5910 GCA_964612225.1 uncultured Thermoplasmata archaeon
GGGCCCTTCCGCCGGCGCTGACCAGCACCATCTTGCCCCTCGCGAGCTCCACAGCGATATACTGGAGCTTGTCCTTGAGCTCTGAAGTGGCAGTCTCAGCCGCCCCCAACAATATCGCGGACATGGCGACGAATGTCTCCAGATGGACCCCCTTCGGAGCATCTCCGGCAATATGCATCCCGCTCCTCGAGACGACCGTCGCCTCGTAGATCGAAGGGACAGCGCGAATCTCGTCTAGAAGTTCCTCAAGGGCCAAGTACTCAACCATGGTTAATCCAGCTTCCCCTCTGACCTACTGACTCAGCATGAACTGATGAGAATATAAACTTTCTCGGGTCGAGTCTAAGGGTCTACGATGCTTTGATATCGAGCCAGAGTAATCCGTGCGGAAGAGACGGATGAAGGTTCTCCATCAGGACACCAGGACCAACGAGATCAAGCTCATGCCAGAGACGCTGGACGATCTTTGGCATCTGTACAACCTAGTGGATGAGAGAGACCTCGTCTTCGCGAGCACGTACCGCAGGGGCGAGGAGAAGACGGACAAGCTCAGGGCGGAGAGGATCGAGAAGGTCCGGATGCGGTTGGGTATCAGGGTTCAGAAGGTGGAATTCCACGAGTCCGAGGATGTCCTGAGGATACTGGGGGTCATAGAGCAGGGCCCGCAGGACATGGGTCAGCACCACACGCTCATGATCTCCGTCGGGGAGCCCTTGACAGTCATCAAACCGGCATGGAAGCCACAGCACTTCGACAGGATCAAGCGGGCGATCGAGATGTCCGAGAAGCCGTCCATGTTCTTCGTGGCCATAGAGGACACGGACGCTGTGATCGCGACCGCGCGCGAGTACGGGCTGAAGGAGTTCGCGACCATAACCCGCAACCCCGGCGGGAAGATGTACGAATCCAAATCGAACGAGGTGGAGTTCCTGGACGAGGTCGTGCAGAAGTTGGTCATGGTCATGCACGGGGAGCCCCTGATAGTCCTCGGTCCGGGTTTTGTGAAAGAGGCCCTTGCCAAGCGAATCCGAGAGAAGGCCCCCGGGATTTCCAGCTCCATGGTGATCCATCACACGGGTCAGGCGGGGATGGCGGGCATCAATGAACTCATGAAGCAAGGAGTCGGCGGCAAAGTGCTCGATGAGACTCGGGTCGCCAGGGAGACTAGGCTCATGGAGCAGCTGTTCAGCGAGATCGGCAAGAACGGCATGTTCGCCTATGGCGACGAGTCCGTCAAGTCAGCGGTGGAGGCCGGGGCCGTCAGTGTGTTGTTGGTGCTGGACACGAAGGTGAGGTCCTCGGCTGCGGACAGATTGATACGGACGGTCGAAGAATCGAAAGGCGAGTTCGTGATCGTGAGTTCCCTGCACGAGGCGGGCAGAAGACTGGACTCGCTCGGAGGAGTCGCTGCTTTGCTCAGGTACAGGCTCTTCTGATTGCCTACTGGAAGGTTCTCTTTCTGGCCTGGACGATGTCTAGCATCGCGTTCACGAGCAGGCTCACTGGGAACGGCTTCGACCAGAATGAGACCGCGCCAGCCGCAAGCGCATCGTCCCTTACGGACTCATCCGCGCTCGAGAATATGATCGGTACATGAGGGTCTATCCTGAGGATCTCCTTGGTGGTCTCAATGCCGTCCTTGCCTGGCATCCTGTGGTCCATGATAATGGCATCAGGCCTGCTCGTCATGGATTTGAAAACGCGGACCGCCTCGTCCCCGTCCCTTGCCGCGAAGACTGTGATCCCCTTTGATTCCAGGAAGTCCTTGTAGAGCTCTCTGATGAAGTCCTCGTCGTCGACGACCACTACGCGCGCGACGGCCTTGCCTCCGCTAGGTTGGGAGTGTGCGGTGTAGCCACCCGACTTTTCCTCTATCGCCCTCAGCTCGGGCTTGTCCAGGTCCATCGGCAACCCTGAGACAGGAATAATGCTAGACCTATGGCTCTCAAGGACGCTCCAGAGAACCACAGAAGCATCGCATCCCATATTTCCTGACGAACGGGGATACTCACTATCAGTCTTAAGTTTTTCGTGAGCCAATCGCCGTCTCCTCAGGGAGCGACTAGTTCGACACCGCTCTTCAATCCTCTGCTATGACTCAGGAAATCGATGTGGCGCGCGTTTGATGAAACAAATGGTCAGAGGGAAAAAGGGATGAGACAAAAAGAGGGGAGTTGATAGGTAGGAGGAGCATGCAATCCCACCTATCCGGGATGTTGGTTAATACTGAGCTGCTGGTTCGATCTCCGGCTCGCATCCTAGAAGGTCGTAGACTTCTTCCCAGCTGTAGTGATCGGCATCCACCATTCTTGTCACCTTTCCTGTGATGACCTCTAGTGGAAACGAAGGTCAATAACCTGACACCCGGAGATGCGCGAAAGTAGTCTGGCTAATAGAAAGTGTGCATCAGGGCGCATGTCTGATGTGCACTGCCTCTCCCCTTTGAGCAAGCTCCATCTCCGTTGGGCTCATCATGGCAACTCCGACTGCTCTGACATCGCCCTTGTGCACCACAGCGACGTCATCTCGGATGCGGATCTCCGGACTCGCCTTTTCCACGCCGACAGCGAACAGGTTGCCCTTGGGTATGAAGTCCTCTATCTCCACGGAGTATGTTCCGGCCTTGGCGAGCACCTTGGCTCCCTCAAGTGTGAGAGATATCATCCCGCGATCGCCCGTCAGCATCCCCAGCTGCTCCTGACCTCTCAGTATCTTCAGGTTCGGCCAGCGACCGACTATCTTGGCATCATCGCACAGGGCCTCTCCGGCCTGGCCAAACTGGAACCTGCAGAGCGACCGCATATCCTCGAGGTCCCGCCCCCTGCCGCGATTCATTGGTACGTCCGAGACGCGTTCTCTCAGCTCGTCCTCCAATCGTCTCAGGCTCTCCCTGGATCCCGGGTGACCAAGGGAAGTGTCAACGAAGTCCTTGAGCACTGAGTTGACCGGTTCCCTCTCATCCGCAAGATGAGAGATGACAAGATCGTATTTCTGTGTGGACACCAGCCATGAGACCATTTCCTCCGCCATCCTTTTCTCGTCCAGGTCCCAGTGTCCCGTCACAGGTATGTCGTAGTCCTGCGCCGGATAGAAGAGTTCCAGCTCCCTCGGCACGAGGCCAAGCGGGGACGTGACGATGACTTCGTGGACGACGTCCGCCTTTCCGCTTGACCAGATCGCCTGTCTGAATCTTGCGTGCGACTGAGACAGAGAATACGGTTTCCTGGCGGAACACGGTATCAGGAGCAGGACCTTCGTCCTCGCGGGCTTCTTGTACCTCTGCTCGAGACGCTTCCTCCATCTGACGATGTCCGGCCGGGTGAGAGACTCCTTCGAGCCCGCATGGAACGGTGCACCCTTGATCGGTGTGTGCATTTCCTGCAGTTCGTATTGCTGGAGATCGAGCAGCCTCAGGTTCTGTACGAGCCAAGGGTCGCTCCTGATCCTCGACTCCACCAGCTCTCTGAGCCGTCCCTCGGATATGGTGTGCCTGACCAGTCTTAGTTCGATCTCGGCAGTCCTGTAGTTGTGCTGAAGAAGCTCCTCTCGCCCGCGTCTGCCTGAGGCACAGGCGGGGCAGGAGCATGGAAGGTCCTCGATCTTCCCGTAGTCGAGCGTGCCCGTCCCCGTCAAGTAACCGCCGTTCTCAGCGGCCATTATCAATGGGAGTGAATCGAAAATGTCAAACCCGCAGTACGAGAGGAATGCCAACCTGTTGGGGAGGCCCATTACGGAACAGAAGGCTGGTTGCAGGAGACGGCGTCCGTGTTTCAGCTGCGACAAGGAGTCTATGAACTTCTTGGAATCCAAGAGCGACGGTGCGGTTTCTTCGACTACTGCGAGGTCTCCATCTGGTCTTAGCTCTCCGTACGGAGACCCTCTGTATCCAGGATTAAGGTCGGCCGGTCTTTCGCCTGGTTCCCCAGGCTCCACAAAGCCAGACTGCTCTATCAGAAGGTCGCTCTTTCCTCCTTCTCCTCGGCGCTTAAGCCTGAGGGACCCTTCAGGTGCTACGTACCGATCAGTGTCTACGTGCGCAATCAATGGACTCCTACGCTTCTCGCCGTCCATGTCGATGACGCCGACGCGGGCCAGTCCGTCCCGTTCCAAGATCTCGAAATGCACGCGAAGTGATTGTGTCCGTGCCTATAAAAGGAATTGACTGGGAGGTGCTCCTCCCGTATGAGGTCAGAACGTTGTGACCAGGTCATGCTCCGCAAGAAGCTCCCGCACTTTCTGGACAGGGACAACCTTGAGCCCGTCGAAGAGCCTCGATTCCTGGATGCCCCTCGCGGCCAGGTCCTCCTTGACGACATAGACCGGCACGTCAAAATCGTAGAGTTCCTTGGTCGCTTCGATGTTTGACGGCATGCGCACAGCCTCAGGCTTCTGGGTCCCTAGCGCGTTGTAGACGCCATCTTCGAGCATGACGACCGAGGTCTTCATGCCGTTCACGCTCATCGCGAGCGCAAGTCTCAACCCCGCGAATGCTTCCTCGAGGCCGTATGGAGCCTTGGTTATCAGGACGAGAGTAGAGGATGCCATTGAATCACCTCGCGATGGTCACGAGCCGGTCGGACTCGGACACGAACTTGAAAAGGTCGTTCGTTAGGCTTCCCACCTTGGCGCCTGGTATCTCCTCTCCGCGCTCGAACCCCCTTGCGGCGAAGCACGTCTCGCATACCGCAGTGGTGACGCCGTTCTTCTGGGCCTCTTCCAGGTCCTTGCCTACGTTCGGGAACCTCTTAGGGTTCTGTCCCTTCTTCACCGCAGTGACCCCTTCGCCATAGCCGAACAGGTTGACCTTGTACCCCTTCGCCATGGCGGCCTTGGCCAGTTCGACCGCGACATTCGCGTCCATCGCCATCATGGAGCCAGTCCTGAGCAGGATCGTTAGTGTCTTTGTCAACTCTTGCACCTCACACGGTCACGGTGCGCTGGGTCCTTTCCATAATGCAGTCAATGATGTCTGCGTACTCCGCGGACTTGCCGACTTTGAGGTCCGACGCTGAGAACCCCCTCGCCTCTATGTCGCTCCTTGAGACCAAGACCTCAGCTGCCGCATCTGCCAATCTGTCCGCGGCTGGAGCCACGAGCGCCTGAAATACTCCGTCCTCAAGCAGGATCGCGCTCGCGTCCTGCTTCTCTGAGAATCGTTTCATCAGGTGGGTCGGGTCCTGCTCCTGAGGAGATTTCAGGACGATGAATGCGGTCTTCGGCATTCTGTCACTCTCAGCCGATGAACAGGGTTGTCTTCGATTCCGATGCGAGCTTCAGGAATGCGGCCGCTCCGAGCACCTTAACACCTGGGAGGAGGTCGCTGTCCTTAACGTTCATGAGCCCCATCGTGGTGCTGCACGCGTAAAAGTTGATGCCCATCTCCATGGCCTGCTTCATCATCTCTGAGTAGCTACCTATGCCGACGGCCTTCATCTTCTTCACGAACATGCCAGTGAACAGTCTGAACATTCCTGGGAGCTTGGGTTTCGAGCCCTTGGTCGTCACGAGCTTGGTCCCGAAGAACGTGTAGAACACATGCACCTCGGAGCCCATTGCCGCGGCCGTCGTTCCCATTATGAGCGGCATCATTGCTTTGTCGAAAGTCCCTTCGCTGACTACCATACACATCTTTTCTGTCATCTATTCATTCCTCCTTGAACACTAAAGACTCACTTCATTCTGATGTAGAATTTGAGCAGCTTGCCCTCTTCCTCGGTACCGACCAGCTGATTGCCAGTCCTTGAGCACCAGGCAGGGACGTCTTCCTTCGCTCCGACATCATCGGCCAGGAGTTCGAGTACCTGGCCGGATTTCATCTCCTTGACCTTCTTTGCGAGGTGCACGATCGGCATGGGGCACATGAGCCCTCTCGCATCAAGCGTTGCTTGCTTTTCCAAGAGAATCTCTCCT
>CAZTFD010000111.1:0-655 GCA_964612225.1 uncultured Thermoplasmata archaeon
AGAGAATCGCCGAGTACGAGGAGAGGTACGGCATCCCTGCCTGCGACCCGCTCGTTGACGGACCAGGCAAGATCGCAGACGCCATCATCGCGCGCTATTTCCCGAAGAAGAAGCGCTGAGGTCGAGGAGCGCGTCCGCCAGTTCACCGATCATCTCCGGCGAGAGTTCTTCCGCCCTTCTAGAGGCATACGGCAACTTGTCGAGGGAGGACACCGTATCCGATCTGACCAGTGAGGCCACTGCGGGGTCCACTTTGAGCGAGTTAAGTATCTTCTTCCTTCTGTGAGAGAAGATGGCGCGGGTCACATCGTAGAACACCTGCCGGTCCTTGACCTTGAACGGCGGGGGTTTCGGCACGAGCCTGACGACGCATGAATCGACTTTAGGCTGCGGCCAGAAGGCATGTCTCGGGACTCTGAGCATTATCTCGCAATATGCCCTATAGTACACCCCGACCGATAGACGGCCGTAGTCCTCCGTTCCGGGCTTCGCAATCATCCTCTCCGCGAACTCCCGCTGGAGCATAAGGACGGCGACATCGAACCCTATGTCGAGCAGCTTGAAAGTTATCGGCGAGGATATCTGATACGGCAGGTTCGAAACGACCTTGTTGAAAACCGGCAGGAATGCCTTGACGGCGTCCGCCTGTACGATT
>CAZTFD010000111.1:684-5909 GCA_964612225.1 uncultured Thermoplasmata archaeon
CCGGACCCTATCCCCGAACCGCCTCTCCAAGAACTTGCAGAACGCGAGATCCTGCTCCACGCCGACGACCTTCGCCCCCGTCTTGAGCAACTCCTCCGTGAGGTTTCCGAGGCCGGGGCCGATCTCGAGAACTGTGTCCTTAGAACTGAGGTCAGCGAACCCGACCGATCTGCTCACCACGGAATCGTCCAGCAGGAAGTTCTGCCCCAGCCTCTTGGTCGGCCGCTTCCCGATCGACTCGAGGACAGCCTTGACCTCCTCAGCTCTCATGCGGGCTCATCTCGCCACGAACAGACGGTACTTCTCGTCCGGGTTGGCGAGCTCCTCCTCTATACGCTTCGCCACGAGCTTCTCGATCTGATGGGCCAACGGAACCCTCTTGGTGATGTCCGCGAAGTCCTTGAACGGGCCCTTTTTCCTCTCCTCGATGATGCTCCACATGGTCTTCTTGCCAAGGCCTGGCAGGAGCTCGAGCATGTGGAACCTCGTGGTTATGGCCTGAGACTCGTTGAAAAACTGCACGAACCTCGATTCGTGCGCCTTGATGATCTGGAGTATCACGAACGGGAGCTCGCTCTGGGACGCGTTAGTCAGCTCGTTGAAGCCTATGCGCTTCTTGACATGGAGGATCTCCTGCCTGAGGTCGAGGTCCTTGCCTATGTAGACCCTGTCGCCCGTCGCCAGGTTCACGTCCTGCTTGGGCACGAGCTCGAACAGCTTGAACTGGTCCTCGCCTAGGGCATACGCTACGGGTTCCCTGTGGAACATCTTCTCATCAGGAAGCCCCTGGGGCAGGTAATCTAATATTCTTGCGTAGTCCTCCACAACAATCCCCCGGGCTCGTCAGAGATACTTCTCTACGACGCTAAGAACCTTTTCGATGTCCTTCTTCTCTACGCTAGCCCGCTCCTTCGAGAAGATGAGCCGGACATCGTCCGCGGTCGATGGCATGATATCTGCTATCTTCACCGCATTCACTTCCGACACGAACCCAAGCTCGGTCAGCTCCTTGACGAGCTTCTTCGCCTTCTTTGAATCGACACGCGAGAACTTCTGGACATGCTCGAGGGCAAGCTTCTGCTCGGCCGTGAGTTCGCCTTCGTTCTGTCTCTCCGAGAGGATGTCCTTTACCTCAGCCAGCGTAACCATCTTCTTGTCTTCCATCAGAATCACCAGCTGGTCACTTGGCCTTCCTGAGGTGCTCTGGCCTCACGATAACCTGCTTCATCATGTCGCCCATCTTGACATCGATGACGTAAGCCTTTCCCTGCATTCGCACGATAGTGCCAGTGTGTCCGTGGAACCTGACATGGGGCATTCCCTTGTGTATGCTGGGGTCCAGGTTGATGTTCGCCTTCTCGCCAACCTCGAACTTCTGGAAAATCCTGGTGATCGGAGAGAGTCCTCTATCCCTCACGCGGTTCTGCATCACATACCGTGTCCGGCGCCTGTAGCCCTTGGATGCTTTTACCATGCTTCTACACCCCCTTGTCTCCGATCGCTATGACGTCCAGCTCGAGCACTTTGCAGGGCACACCAACGATGCCGGCGACATTGGGCTGCGTCCGCCCCTGGTCCCCGTGCATCAGTTCCTTGATGTATGTCCCGCTGTCGGCCTCAACGACGAACACTACCTCGGGGCCGTTCACGGACTCCACCCGGATGCTCCGGACGGTCCTGAGCCGCTCAAGGTCCGCTCGCCTGTGGACTACCCTATTTGGAGTGAGCTGACTTATAGGCTTTCCGGCCAATGATGTCACTACTTCATTAAGCTTTCCGTGGTCGAAATCTGTCTGGAACAGCACACTGACCCTGTAGGTCTTGGGATGTGTGGATTCCTTGAGACCCCTCATCTCGGCCCTGGTCGACTTCCTGAGCCCCTCGACCTCGACGACCCCTTTGGCGTTCTCGTTGATCTCCCGTTCTATCGCCGGTATGTCCAGGGTCCTCTTGCGGGGACGTCTGACCTCCACCACGAAGGGTCTACCGTTGCCGAGCATGCGAGCGTCGATGTCCTCCCTTCCCATGCCGTGGAAGAAGTCGTCCTCGCCGTTGGCGTGGCGCATGAGTATAGGTCCCGTGTAGTCCTGGACGCTCATTTCGTACATCCTGCCCTTGCCGCCGCACCTCGGACATCCCTTGCCCCTGCACTCCCTGCAGATCCAGCGGGTCTGGGGCAGTTCACGGGAGAACTTCCGGTACCTGCCGTAGACGAACATGGGCGCGACGTCGAGCACCACCCTGTCGAACTGGGTGTCGACAAGGAACACCATTTCGGGATTGGCGAAATCGACCGACTTCTCGAGCCTCCGCTCCAGGAGCTTGCCTATCTCCCTGTTCATCTCGGTCTTGATCGTCTCGGTCTCCTTGGCACCGAGCTCGGTCCAGAAGGATTCCTCGCGCTCAAGTACCTCGGCGTCGACCTTGGTGCCCACCAGGAATGTCGAGAATTCGTAACCTTCCGAGACTCTTGCAGAGATATCAGCGAACTTCTGCAGCTCGGAGAACAGCCCTCTGCATATGTGACAGTCATCCACACTGACAGGTTGCTGGGGGGCGTCTGGGATGCACGATCGGACAATAGCCCCCCTCTGGTCATTGGAGAGCCCTCTGGAGACGGATGCAAAAAGCCTTCCCAGGCAG
Organism: uncultured Thermoplasmata archaeon; assembly: GCA_964612225.1. Classification (GTDB taxonomy): domain Archaea; phylum Thermoplasmatota; class Thermoplasmata; order UBA10834; family UBA10834; genus COMBO-56-21. The sequence continues at coordinate 3,328 of CAZTFD010000111.1, forward strand.
TGGTTGCACAGGGTGCGCTGAAGCGCTCGCCCTGCGATCTCGAGCCTTTCGGACATTGACGGTGTTCCGCAGGCGAAGCGCCTATTTATCTCTTGCCGGGAGGAGCCTCAACGACGAGGACGCGATCAAGTGCGATTCCTGCGGTGCAACGCTGTAATGTGAACTAGTCCATGAGACACGCGCAGGTGGGGGCCTATACGCCGACGCACTCCAGCTTCTCCTTGCACATATTCCAGAGCGGTTTGTCGTCGCCTGTGCTCACGCTCTCAAGCCACTGTGGGAAAACTTGCTTCAGGACTGCAACTGCCTTTGACAGGTCGAACTCATCTAGAGGCACGTCGTAGACGAGGTAGTTCACGAAGACCGGTTTGTTCTTGACCTTCTCCTCCTCGAGCGCGAAGAACCACCTCGCCCTCTCCTCTCCCTTGAGTATGTATGTCTCAGCTATCAGAGAGTGATGCCTCTTCGATGTTCCGGCAATGCCAAGCTGCGCGATCCCTTTGTAGTCCACCGAATCGCTGAGGTTCCATCTCATCTGTCCATCGTAGGTTCCAAGTACGAACTGAGAGGGCGACAGGTTCAGCCTCTGGCCCGATTCGAGTGCGATCCTCGTCCAGAGCCTTAGAAAGGCGTGGGCGCACAGTCGCATCACGCGATCCCTCTCGCTATCTTCCTTGGCGATCACAGGAGGGATAGTAGTCAGGTCGATGTCCAGTTGCTTCAGAAGACCTTCAGTCATCCAGACGATGTATTGTCTGCGGGGCTATTTCAATAGTATGTGCTCCGAATGTCAGAAGCCCATGCCATCTACCTTGAGCTGCGCACGTTTGCCCTCGAGATAGTGATATACGGCCGCGTGCTCCGAGCCCGACAACAACATGTCGAGGGCCCTGTGGGCGACATCTATCTGCAGCGCATCGCCAATGACGCTGACCGTGTTTCCGTAGACCGACACGAACGCACCCGTAAGCTCCTCAATGATCGCGCGCGTCTTCCCGTGTGTGCCAATCACCCGCGCGCGCATGCGCATGACATGCTCCTGCTTCTTCCCGACGTAGTCCCTGATGTCGAATACCTCGAAGAAGTATTCATCCTCGAGAAGCTTCATCGCCTTGGACGGTGAGAATCCTCTTCCGATCGCCTGGACCACGTTCACCACTGCCAGGGCCATCGCCGGGTCCTTGGCGTTAGTGTAGTCGATCTCGACATCGCCCTCTTCTGAATCGACCGATATCTTGACCCCGGTCCGCCTCTCCAGGAACTCCTTCGTCTCGCCGCTCTTGCCGATGAGGACCCCGACCCTCTCGGTTGGGACCTTGATGGACTGGATCATTCCTTCCTGATCTCCTGGAGCTCCTTCTTGAGGTCCAATATTACGCCGAGCTTTTTGAAATACCTTACGACGTTGCCTACGTCTCGCTCAAGCCATTCCTGAGCGAGAGGGTGGTCCAGCAGGACTGCCTGGCCGACATCGATTATGACTGGCTCTTCGGTGGGCATGAGGATGTTGAACTCGCTGATGTCGCTGTGCACGAGCCTGACTTTCTTGTACGCCATCCTGATGTAGTCCAGAATCTTCCTGGCGACGGCTTCCGGGTCCTCGAGCTTGACGTTCCTCAGCTCTCGTGCCGGTTCGTTCTCGTCGCCGATGTACTCCATGACGACCACATTCTTCATCTGAGCTATTGCCTTGGGCACTCGGACGCCGGCCCTTGCGAACGCCTTCAGGTTCAGGAACTCCTTGTTCGCCCATGCGTAGATCAGCTTCCGTTTGTTGTTTGTGAGACCGCCGAACCTGGGGTCTCCATGGACGTACTTGGCCATGTCCCTGAATGTCGCTGTGGCCGTCCTGTATATCTTCACTGCCACCAGCTGGCCGTCCTTGGTGGAGGCACGATAGACATTGCCCTCCTTGCCCGTGGATATTGGGAAGTCAAGCTTGTCGAAGACGCCATCCGACAGAAGCTTGTAGATGATCATCAGGTTCTGCTGGTCGAACACCTCATCGTACGACTTCCTGTCGTTCGTGTCCTTTCGGCGTACACGCCACTTGTCAATCTCGCGTTCAAAAGAGTGGTAGTCGTCAGCTCGAGGCACAGGCATCCACCGGTTGTCCTTCAGAAGACATCGATCGACTTGGGGATCATCTTCTTCCTGCTGAGGTACATCGCCTGGGTCTTCGTGTACCTGTACTGGATGTTCGCCTTCTCGTCCTGGAAGTCCCAGGGCTGGACGATCACGAGGTCTCCCTCGCGTATCCACATCCGCTTCTTTATCTTGCCAGGAATGCGGCCCATGCGATACTTGCCGTCCGCGCACATGATCTTGATTCTGGAGGCTCCCAACAGCTGGTCGGCGATGCCGAACATCTCCCCCTCCTTCTTGTGGGGAAGCCGCACTCTGACGAACTCGGGCTGCCCGTCCGGGCCAATCTGCGGTTCCTCTTCGCGCGGTCTGAAAGGCAAGTAGCTCTCCTGCTGTACTGGATAGTAATATTCTCGGTCTACTTAAGGCTGATGGATTGATGCAAACGAGCCAGATAATCAGAACTTGATTCCGCCGCATGTCACAAACTGCAGATG
>CAZTFD010000112.1:0-5900 GCA_964612225.1 uncultured Thermoplasmata archaeon
CCGATGGCTTTCCCGGAGCTGTTCCATGATCTGGATGATTCTGGGTTCGACTACATCCTTGTGGGTTGGTACCACTCTCACCCAGGTCATACATGCTTTCTTTCCCGGACCGACCTCGAGACTCAGAGGTCCATGTTCGACCAACCGTACCACTCCGCGCTCGTAATAGATCCGATTAACCGCGACATCAAGACTTTCAAACTATCAGAGACCGGATATGACGAGGTGGCCTTCGCGATCTATGAACCGGGGGCTGGTCCGAAGGCCAAGGCCAAGCGTTCGAGGAAGCTCAAAGTCCACCCCGTTCCGCTTAGCTGAACTCATACTGGGCTCGTGTCTTCAGGATTCCAATCAAGAAAGCTTTTTCAGGCCACCGCCCGATAGGGGATGTCAAGGGAGGGCGACTCTGTGGTTCCGCGGTTTTACTTGTTAGCTGTGTTGCTGTGCACCACAGCATTGGTCATCCCAGCCTCCTCCGTAGTCTCGGGTGAAGTGCACTTTCTCGATTACAGCGAGGACAACTTCAAAGTCGTGTTCATCTCGGGGAATCTCACGGCAGCTGTGACCCATGACTGGCCCCGGGTCGTGTTCCAGCACTCTAGCGCCCTTCTTGCCCCTACATTCGAAGTTGGGATCCCCCTCATGTATCTGTTCAATGACACCAACCCTGACGGCGTGTTCGATCAGACCGAGATGGTGTATGTCTCCTATCTTGACGCCCACCATAATGTCACCTGGGACGTATCACCCGTGAAATTCGGTAACGAGACGGTGGCAGGCGAGTATGCTCAGTTCCGAATGAAGGCCTCTCTCTCGCTGTTCCGTGATTTCGAGAATCTGACCGCCCTGGTGGAGGATTGGGCCAACATCACGTTCTGGTTCAGGATAACCGAGAACCCTGTCGTCTACTCGAATTCGTATGGAAGCTACACCGTCGTGGGCAGAACCGAGATGAGGATGAACTTCACGCTTGAGATCATGAAGCACGTCAATGTCACAGGAATCGCCCTCGACCTGTCCTTGAAAGGTGGCGGATCAACATACATGTTCCTCATCAAGGAGGATGCGGGAGGCGGGGCGACGCGGGTCACCTCTGTGTCTAGCAGGGAAGATGAGACGACACGCGGGCTCGACTTCACTCATATACTCAATCAGACAAACCTCAGTGTTCAAGATATCGATTTCTCGAAAGCTGACGGAGTTGTCCAGGCGCACTACCACTACAGCTCTGAGCCTACCTCATGGGCACCGACGACCGTGTATGCTACCCCGATGAATTCCTCATACTACACCACCGGAACTGGCCTGAAGCTGAACATCGCCTACTCAATTGACAATACGACCGATGTGATTGTTCACGATTCGAGTCTGGGTCTGGATGAGCGCGGATTCGTGAGCAAGGTCAAGGACTGGCTCACGGTCAACCTGCCTTGGATACTCATCATCTCAGGCAGCATCGTGGCCGTCGTCTCGGTTTCGATCCTGGTGATGATGCTGCGCAAGTATCGTCGCAATGTCCCGCCGAACGGAAAAGACTGATCTCAGACCCAGATCGCGTGACGCTTCCTCATTGAGCCCTCGCTCTGGCCAAGCTTCTCCATGAGGATGGCGACAATGCAGTCCAGGTAGATCAGCGTGGCGTCTTCGAACAGGGTGCCCAGAGGCGCGAGCCGTTTCCTGTCATCGTCCTTCGGTGGGCGTATCCCTATGACAAGGTTCGAAGCCGCCGCAAGCTTCGAATGATCATTAGCGGTGACCGTTACGACCTTCGCACCGACCCTTCTCACGATGTTGGCCGTCTGAATCGCGGACATGGTCTCTCCAGTGTAGGACACAATGATTACCAAGTTGCCCTCCTCCACGATGGGCGTCACCGTTTCCCCTACGAAGAACACTTCGAGTCCCATCTGCACGAGTCTGATGGCAAAGGCCTTCGCAATGAGGCCGGACCGGCCGACGCCGTATATGAAGACCTTTCTGGAGCCGATGATCAGGTCCACGAACTTGTCGGTGTCCTCTATGTCGCCTTCCAGCGTGGCCTGGACGCCCCTCATGATGTAGTCGACATTCTCTCTCATCTAGACACGGCCTTCTTGTCCTTCTCCTTGGTCACCGTCTTGGTTTCTTTCGAGACCTTCTTGGCAAGGACCCTCTCGAGAATGACCTTCATGTACATCGCATCGTGCTCGAGCAGCGGTGACCCAGATATGATCGTGATCGGCTGGTTGCGCTCCACGATCGCCTCCGCAAGCGGCTCGAATCTGAGGTCGCCCTTCTTGATGGAAGTGAACCTCTTCTCGTTCCCGCCTTCGTGCTCGACTCCCGAGAAGTGGGTGTAGAACTCGCCATCAGTGTAGTCCCAGACATCGTCCAGAAGCTCGTCGAAATCCTTTGGTTCTCGGAGGATGCCGTTCTCCCTGGCGTGGTAGTGTGCGAAGTTGACAACTGGTATGACGCCATCGATATCCCTACACGTCTTGAGAATCTCCGGCAACGCGCCGAAGATCTCCTGCCTGCCGCTCAGCTCAAGGCCTATTGGAACATTGATCCCCTGTTTCTTGTACCACTTCGCAAGGAGCCCAATGCGCTCGCCGATTCTTTTCTGGGCTGTCTTGGGAGTGACATCTCCGTACAAGCCCATGTGAGTGACCACCGCGGCCGCACCGAGCTCGTTAGCCATCAGTCCGGCCCATCTTATGGAATCCCTGCTCTTGAAGCTCAGCTCCCCTTCGCCGATGAGGTCCATGTAGTACGGGGTATGGATTGACAGCTCAACATCGAGTTCGTCGGCCATGTCCCTGAGGGCGCGCAGCTCTTGGTAGCTCTTGGCGATCCCCGAGGTCAGGGAAACCAGTGTGTCGCCCTTTCTTATTGGTTCGTCGAGGTCGGACACGACCTGTTCCTTGTCTCCTTTCCTCCGGATGATCTCGATGACCATGTCGTTCGTGAGGTTCCGGGGTTTTAGCCCGACTTCCTCCTGCTCGGGTGACCTTTCTGCTACATGTGCTCTGACAAGCTGTGCTTCCATGGCCGTCAGGCCCAGCTTATGTACGTCCTCAATGCCATCTTTCAAGGTGCGCCCTTTGCAGGACAAAGGGATGCCTGCAGGACCAAAACGAATCATCTGAACCCCCGGCGAGCCAGGATTTCGGTGTATGCCATATGCCGTATATATCATCTGTTGAAGGGCCTAGATGACCGTAACGATGAGCAATGCGGGATGATGTCCGAATCACGCAATTGGCGCTGTTCCATGCCGAGCCAGGCAGCTTGTGCCAGCAAATCCGACGCATCCAAATCTTTATAAACGGTTCGCACATTAGCTCGGCTACTCTCTGGATGTCGGAGGAGTCAGAATGGGAAACATGACGAAGAAGACCAATCCCAACCTTGTCGTCCTGATTCAGCAGCTGAAGGATGCTGGCAGGATCAACGAGGCACCTGTCTGGCGAGACATCGCTTTGCGGCTCGAGGGTCCGGCTAGGCACTGGGCCGAGGTCAACGTTGGCAAGTTGAACCGATACGTAAGCGAGAACGAGACCGTGATCATACCCGGCAAGCTTCTGGGCGCCGGCGAGATTGCGAAGAAGGTCATTGTCGCCGCCTACAGGTCTTCGGAACAAGCTAGGGACAAGATAGAGAAGGCAGGCGGAAAGAGCATGTCGTACCTGGAGCTGATTGAGAAGAACCCGAAGGGCTCCAAGGTCAGGATCATGGGGTGAGTTGATGGCGGTTGCAGTGATAGACGCATCAGGGCTAATACTGGGACGCCTCTGCTCACACGTCGCCAAGAGGCTCAGGAACGGCGAGGAGATTATCATAATCAACGCGGAGAAGGCGGTCATCTCTGGCAGGAGGGCGCAGCTTCTGGAGTTCTACAAACACAGGACAAAGCGTGGCCTGAGCCAGTCGAAGGCCAAGGGACCGCATTACCCGAGAACAGCTGACAGGATCCTCAGGCGGTCCGTCAGGGGCATGCTCGAGTACAAGAAGCCGTCTGGCAGGGCGGCCCTCAAGCGGTTGAGAGTCTATCTCGGTGTACCGAAAGCGTTGCAGAGTACCAAGGCCGAGACAGTCGAGGGCGCGAAGAAGACTCATCTGGTCAAATTCGTCTACTTGGGAGATATCACCAAAGAGATGGGCGCTAGCCAGGAGATGAGGTCATGAAGGTAATAGTCGCAAGCGGCAAGAGGAAGAGCGCCGTGGCTAGGGTAAGCATCACCAAGGGCAAGGGCATCGTGAGGATCAATGGTGTCCCGGTCGAGATGCACCAGCCGAATCTCGCCAGGGTCATGATCATGGAGCCGCTCACCCTCGCAGGGGAGAAGTCGTCAAAAGTGAATATCGACCTCAATGTCCAGGGCGGGGGCGTCATGGGTCAAGCGATGGCATCAAGGACCGCAATCGCAAAGGGTCTGGTGCAATTCCTCGAGGACAACGAGCTGCAGACGATGTTCCTGAAGTACGACCGCTCTATGCTCGTGTCCGACCCGAGGAGAAAGCTTCCGAAGAACCCCCAGGGCAGAGGTGCAAGGAAGAAGCACCAGAAGTCATACAGGTGATGCAGAAATGATCATACCGGTAAGATGTTTCACGTGCGGGAAGGTCATCGGCAGCGCGTACGAGGACTTCGTGAAGAGAGTCGACATGGGAGAAGCGCCCAAGGACGTGCTCGACTCGCTCCACTTGGACCGCTACTGCTGCCGCAGGATGCTGCTCACCCACGCAAACCTCATCGACGAGGTCGCACCCTACTGAGGGGCGACCCGATTCGAACATTTTGCGCACAACGGGCCCGTGGGGTAGCTTGGTATCCTTCCAGCTTGGGGTGCTGGTGACTCGCGTTCAAATCGCGACGGGCCCACCTGGCTATTTGTCAACAGGAAGGGATTGAATACAGCTCCGTCGTCCCCTGGTCTACTTGGTCTTTTCCGGATGGAATCAGGCTAAGTTATATCTCCGCGAGGGTTTTTCAGTGGCAGGACCGACGCATGCGCGAGGAGTAGGGACACTCTGGGACGGAATGTTCGAAGCGATCTCATGCCTATCGTTTTCGCAATCCTAGCGGCAAGCCTATTCGGCCTGAGTACGCCTTTTGCAAAATTGCTGGTGAACAGCATCCCTCCCGTTGCGCTTGCAGGTCTCCTCTATTTGGGGGCCTTCCTTGGTTTGGGGTCGTACGTCGTGGTGCGACACATAGCATCCGGAGGGCGAATTCCCTCCAACAGCGCCTTGCGGAAAGCTGACCTGCCTTGGCTTGCAGGAGCCATCCTTTCAGGTGGGATTCTTGCACCCGTCTCCCTCATGTTAGGGCTCACTCTGATATCGGGTTTCTCCGCCTCCTTACTCTTGAATATGGAAGGGGTGATGACGTCCATCATTGCCACAATGCTGTTCAAAGAGAACCTTGGCAGAAGACTCATCATCGCCCTTGTTTGTGTGACAGCTGCGGGCGTCCTCCTGAGCTGGGACCCTTCATTAGGAACTTGGAACATTGCTGGCCTCACACTTCTGATAGTCGCAGGATTCGGATGGGGGCTTGACAACAACCTAACGAGGAATATCTGCGGCAGAGACCCAGTACAGATAGCTCTGGCGAAGGGAGGCGTGGCAGGAAGCGCTTCAATGGCCATCGCGATAGCCTTGGGCTCTAGCATCTCAATGGATGCTCAACTGTTGTGGGCTCTAGTGCTGGGAGCGATGAGCTATGGGGCGAGCCTCGTGTTCTTCGTCCTGGCGCTCCAAGGCCTCGGAGCATCTCGAACGGGTGTATTCTATAGTCTGGGCCCTTTTGTCGGAGCCGTAGTCTCGATTCTTGTCCTGAGGGAATGGCTCGGATGGGTAGTGGTCCCTGCCTTAGCGTTGATGGTGCTTGGGGTGTTGACGTTGGTCTACGAAAG
>CAZTFD010000113.1:0-3388 GCA_964612225.1 uncultured Thermoplasmata archaeon
CCGGGTCAAGGGATCCACAGTCCCCAAGGATACCACTACCCCACCCCGGCCATGATGGGCTTTACTCCATATCGTTTGCGTAATTAAAGCTTGTTAGGCGTAGCCAGGCGAAAATTCTATTGTTTCAATCACGGGGGGATTGACCTTCGGCACTCTCCTCGATTCCTCGAAGGCATTGACAACCTCGAGCCTAGGGGAGTCGGTGCCTTCTTGGCGCACCTTCGCTCGTTACCCCTTGAGGTGGGCAATACTATTCAGGGATAATCTTAATGGCGCGCTCAAAACGTCTGGGCGTCAGGGATGGGAGACGAGGAGCAAGGAGCATGATGGAAGGAAAGCACCCTGGAATTGCAGCAGAGCCAGGAGGAAGAGAGATCATTGTCACTGCGATGTACGACGCACCCCGGGAGAAGGTGTGGAGAGCGTACACGGAACCGGACTTGATAAAGCAGTGGTGGGGGCCGAGGTATCTCACGACTGTTATTGACAAGATGGAAGTGAGACCGGGCGGCCTTTGGAGGTTCATCCAGAGAGATCCGGACGGCAACGAGTATGGATTCCATGGGGTCTACCACGAGGTATCGCCTCCTGAGCGGATCATCCAGACTTTCGAGTTCGAAGGCATGCCAGGGCACGTGTCCCTTGAGACGACAAGGTTGGAGGAGCGAGACGGCAAGACGATGGTGACCGCCATAGCTGTCTTCGAGACCGTCGAGGACCGTGACGGCATGATCAGTTCGGGCATGGAGAAAGGGGTCAACGAGGGTGCAGAGCGCCTCGCTGAACTGCTGGTGCGGATTTGAACGGGGCGGACGAATGAACAGTAGAGGTATCGACAGGCGGTAAGCACAGGAGTGTCAAAGATGAGAAATGTCATTGCATCGGAAATGGTGTCTCTTGATGGCTATTTCGCTGGGCCGAACGGGGAGATTGATTGGTTTGTATGGAACAAGGATTCTGAGAAGTATGCGATCGAGCTGGCCAATTCGGTGGACACAATCCTATTCGGACGTGTGACCTACGAGATGATGGCCAACTACTGGCCGTCTGCCTCACCGCCCACGGACAACGCCGTTATTATTGACAAAATGAACAGTCTCCCCAAGATAGTCTTCTCAAGGACGCTGGAAAGGCCTGAGTGGAACAATACAAGACTGATCAAGGAGAACATCGCGGAGGAGATCTCACGCATGAAGAAGCAGCCCGGCAAAGACATGGTGATATACGGCAGTGGTAGAATCGTATCGTTCTTGTTGAACCATGACTTGATCGATGAAATGCATCTTCTCGTTAATCCTGTGGTCCTCGGGAGCGGCAAGCCGCTGTTCACAAACATAGCCTACAGACACAAGATGAGTCTCGTGGGGACCAGCTCGTTTGGCTCAGGAGTTGTCGCGCTTCACTACAGCAGGATGTCCGAAGGGACCGAGCTGTGATTGAACGAGAGTAGGTGTCGTCTCGAGGGCACTTTCGCGTCCCTCCTCAGCATAGCGTGATGTCGGCGTCATCCACTTCACGGTTTCGGGGAGAGACATGAATCCTGATTCGAATTACACTAGAGAGCGATCAAGGATGACCGACCAATGCCCGGACTGCGGCGGTTCCGTAATCCACGCATCGGGTTGTCATATGTGCGTCGTCTGTGGCCATTCGCGGTGCAGTGATTGACACCGGTCGAGACCGGGACGCAGACTGGCTTGACTGGCTCAAAAGGATTAATACGTGACAGATGCTTGAGGAAAGCCGGTGAAGCGTTGAAGCGTGACATCATCTCAGTTCTGGACATGAAGGACGATTTCGAGGATATCCTAGCCAATGCTCTGAAGATGAAGAAGGATCCGGCGAAGAAAGGTCAGAAGCAGGATGTCCTCAAAGGCAAGGTGCTCGGAATGGTCTTTGAGAAGCCGAGCCTCAGGACGAGGGTCTCATTCGAGGTCGGCATGATGCAGCTAGGAGGTAAGGCGCTGTACATCTCCCCGAACGAGGTCAGCATCGGGAAGCGGGAGTCCGTTTCAGACGTCGCAAACGTGCTCAGCAGGTACGTCAACGCCATCATGTACAGGGCGTTCAGCAGCGAGATCATGAAGGAGCTGGCCAAGCATGCATCGGTGCCTGTGATAAACGGTCTCGACGACCTCGAGCACCCGTGTCAGTGCGCAGCTGACTTGTTGACTGTCCTTGAGAAGAAGAAGAAGCTTGCCGGTCTGCAGCTCGTGTACGTCGGCGACGGTAACAACGTGTGCAACTCGCTCATGCTTGGGTGCGCGCTAACTGGCATGAACATGCGCGCGGCCACGCCGAAGGACTACAGGCCGAACTCGGGCATACTCGCAAAGGCACAGGAGATCGCCAAGGGCAAGGGCAGCAGGATCGATGTCATGTCCAACCCGTTCCAGGCTGCAGAGGGCGCTGACGTGATCTACACGGACACATGGGTCTCGATGGGACAGGAGGAAGAGAAGGAACAGAGAGAGAAGATATTCCTGCCCTATCAGGTCAACGACAAGCTCGCGGAGAAGGCGAACAAGGACTGGCTGTTCCTGCACTGCCTGCCAGCGCACCGGGGTCTCGAGGTCTCCGCTGAGGTAATCGACGGCCCGCACAGTGCCGTGTTCGACGAGGCAGAGAACCGCATGCACGCGCAGAAGGCTATACTCGTCGCGGTCCTCGGGAAGTGAGCTGGGAACCTACGATTCCGTCCAGAATGGTCAGGAATTCGTCCCTTTTGTCCAAAGGGATCGTGGCGCCGGCGGCTATGTTGTGGCCGCCCCCGATTCCTCCGACTTTCTCCGCAGCGGACCTTATTGCGACGGACAGGTCAAGCCCCTTCGATATCAGCTCCTGGGTGCCTCTGGAGGATGCCTTGACCTTGGGAGTGTCGGCATACTCTGTCGATTCGGCGAAGGCCACCATTGGAGCGCTTCTGTCCGCTCCCTCACTGCCCAGAAGCATTCCAGCCACAGTCCCAACGATGGTCTCTTCGATCTCGTCTCCAGCGTCGAAGAACTGGATGTTCTTCAACCTGATCACTCCGCTCCCCTTTGCCCATGTCAACGCCTTGCTCAAAGCGGATCGGTGGTCTCTCAGCAGGGCCATCCCTTCCGAGAGAGAATCCCCTCTGTCCCCCGCACAGATGCGCAACCCGACCTCGGCCTTGCCATGCCTTCCGCAGGCGTTGAGGAGCGTCGCGAATTCTTTCGCATCCCTGACGGGCGTCCCTCTTGCCTCTTTCATGAGCACGTAGACCTCCCCGGTCAGTCTGTCGATCGTCTCCGGGCGTCTTCGCATGCCCTCAAGATAGTCCCTGATCGCCGTTATGATGGTGTTCTTCTCAGTGTCTGCGAGCTCCGCCCATGATCGCCAGGTCTCACCCTCCTTGAGCTCTATG
>CAZTFD010000113.1:3497-5869 GCA_964612225.1 uncultured Thermoplasmata archaeon
CCCGAAGTAGCGGATGTCATCGATCGCTTGTATCGTCCCAGCTTCCTCCGCTTCAGTGAGTATCAATCTGTTCAGGCCCTCGAGCCTTCGAGTCTTCTGGTCCTGAAGGTCGCCGACCGCTCCCAGAACCGCAAGATGCGAGAGGTCCATATTCCTCTCACTCATGGCGAGCGCCACAAGAAATGTGCTTCCGGCGCCGCTGAGGTCGGACGCCCCTGAAACGCCATGAAGCTGAGGGTTGACGTGCAGTACGGTGCTGAAATCCGTCAGGAGCGCCTGCCCCTTCCTTGAGCCTGAGGCGTAACCAGTCTCCGGCATGTGATGGTCTGTGACAACGGCTCTCATCCCCTCGAGCTTCGAGACCGAGCCGCTCCCAAGGTCAGTGAACCAGACCAGGTCAGCGTGTTCGTTCGCAAGGAGTCCTATAGCAGTCTCATCGAGTTTCTTGAAGAACTTCGTGCTTACGTTCACTCTCGCGCGTCCAAGAGCTGAAGTCGCGATAGTGGCAGCGGAGATTCCGTCTGCATCGATGTGCGCGGCTACCACTACTGATGATGCCTTTCCGAGGGCGTTGCCGGCAGTTTCGGCCGATGCCCATAGTCCGGCCGGGATTGCAGATGCGAAATCCTTTCTTCCCATGCGATCACCCTAGAACTCCGGCAGCTCTCAAGACGATGATGGCTAGGATGACCAGTCCGATTAGAACGAAGCTCTTGACTGTCCTCTGTATGATGAATATGAATAGCGCGAAAACGACCAATGCGACGATCAGCGCGAGAAGCCCGTCCATCCCGAACCCCTAATCACAGGCCGATTATTCAACCTTTCCAACGGCCTATCGCGGCGTCGAAGGTCTGTTTCTTGAGAGATTTGTATGTATGATCAGCAAGGGTCTTGAGGTTCCTGCAATCCTCGGTGTTGTACTCGATGAGCAAGTCAAGGGCGTTCCGCCTACCATGCTTCTCCCAGAGCTTCCACAGGTAGACCGCATTCTCACCGGTCATGTACGCGATCCTCTTGTCCCTCTCTATGCCCAAGTCGGTTTCTATCCGTTTGAGCCCACCGGCGTAGCCAAGGCGCCTGAGCGGGTATCTGAGGTCGACATGCGGTACCTGTGGAATGACACCAGGGAACTGGGATTCTATGACAGGCAGGTCAAAGGACGCACCGTTGAATGTGACAATCATTCCTGCCTTGCCCAGGATTGCCTGTAGGTTGTCGCGGGTGAGACCCATCCCCTTGATGAGCGAATGGACACGCACTCCATCGTAGATTCCCACCATAGTGATTGGCGAACTCAGCGACAGTCCCGTCGTCTCGATGTCCAGGAAGACCACTCGGTTAGAGAAATCGTTCAGGCACCTCCACTGATCCCTAGTCCTGAGACGTGTGGCGAAATAGCCGGTCTCGAATCCAGTGAGCATCCTGTCGGCAGTCCTGAGTTCTTCATCCATGGTCTGCTTCATCCCATCAGAAATCCCTCGTATTGTTGCCTCGTGCAGGAAAGCCTTCCAATCAGTAATTCCTCGAGTCCACAGCGTTCGCTCACGCTGTGTCCCGACGCCTCTAAGGAGAAGGAAGGAATTGCGGAGCATCCAACAGCTTACGATTCCCGATGCTATTTAAGCCACCGTCCACCCGGGCAAAAGTAGTAAAAAGGTTGTTATGCGGGCCTTGCCTACTCAAGGTCGTGAAGCCAAAGGGATACCGGGTTTGCGACGGCATCAAGATATTTCCTGGCGGGGCGGCCCTCATCGAAGACGACAACGCGCTCGTCGTGGCCGACATGCATCTTGGCATCGAGGCCTCATTGGAACATGAAGGCATGAGCATACCACGTGTCCAGACTCGGAAGATCGAGCACTACATGAGGACGATGGTCGCCGCACTCGCGCCGTCTAAGGTGATCGTTGCTGGCGATCTCAAGCACAACTTCTCGAGGAATCTGACTCAGGAGTGGCAGGACGTTCACGCATTTGTTGAGATGCTTCGCGGGAGCGCCCCGCTCGAGGTGGTCAAGGGCAATCACGACAATTTCCTGAGCATTATCCTGCGGGAATTCGATGTACCGCTCCACCGCGAGACGGTATGCGGCGACATCCGAATAGTCCACGGCCATGCGAGCTCGTCGATGGACAAGATGATCATAATGGGACACATCCACCCGTCAATCCGGTTGAAGGATGGCGTGGGAGCATCACTGAAGGACCAATGCTTCCTCATAGACAGGGACAGAGGGGTGCTGATACTTCCTGCTCTTAGCCTTGTCTCCTCCGGGACGGACGTTGTCAGCCAGGAATCATCTGACAGAATCTCCCCGATTCTGTCCGACTGCGGCTTGTCTAGCTTCACGCCCATCTTGTTCTCCGATG